>VSOH01000136.1 GCA_009774735.1 Clostridiales bacterium | reverse complement strand
CATTTTGAAGCTCAGGCGGAATAAAAGAACCGCCGTATTTTCCGAAAAAGCCTGATTTATCAGGATAATTTTTAAATTAGGTGTCAAAGTCAATATTTTTATAATTCATTTTTATTTCCTCCAAAACAGTTAATTTTAATATTTTTAATTTCGTAATATAATTTATTTTTTCAATAATATGTCTGATTAACTGCGCCATCGTTTTGTTAACAGCATTTTATTTCCTCCCATAAAAGTGTTTTACAAATAAAAAAATCCTTGACAGTATGTATATACTGTCAAGGACGAAAAATACTTTCCGTGGTGCCACCTTGATTTATGGCTTTGCCATACTCTCTGCAAGATACTATCATATCTCTGACCATTAACGCAGGTCTGCACGTCATAGAATACTCAGCGTGTGCTTTTGACTATGCCCTCAGCGGTCCATTTAATAAGCCGTTTAATGCTCCGATTCCAGCTCCCGAAGCTCTCTGTAAATGCGTATCTTATTTTTATCTCCGCTTCAACGGTTTGTTATTTACTTGTAAATATGATATCACTAAAATATTAATTTGTCAACAATAATCTTGAATATGCACTTTCAATGGTTGAATTAAAAATAATGTTCTCAAAAGTCCTTGCACTTTCATAGTCAGCAGAAGTATTTTCAGTAACAAAATAAAATTCTGTACCGCTTTTTTTACACCTGTCAATAAACAGCTTAACATAATCGGGTGCTGTTGCGGAATGGTACATTGAGTGAAGCACAATGTCAACATTGCTTAAATTATAGCTGTTATAGTCTATGCCAATGTAGGGTGAAATGACAAGGATTTTTTTGAATTTAAGAACGGGATTTTTAATCGGCTGCTTATTTTCAACTCTGTAAAATCCGTCATAGCTGATATAAACCCTGTCAATTCCGTTTTTAATATGCTTAACCGCAATTTCAAAATTATTGAAGCCGTTAGCACTTTTGTCCTCCAAGGGCTTGTCACTTGCCACAAGCACAATGGGCTTGTCATAAAACATATTGGCAAGCAGTGCACCTGTAAAGTGCAGGGTATCACTGCCGTGTAATACAATAGCACCGCTGTATTTGTTGAAATTAATACTGCCTATATAGTCAGTAAGCTTTTGCCAAAGCTCAAAACTCATATTTTCAGACAGCACAGTGAATGGTGATACGCAGTCAAATTCCACATCTTTAATATTTATATAATCAAGTATTTTAAAAGGTGTGTCAAGATGAATATGCTCATCCTTAATACTGCCGATTGTACCGCCGGTGCCGATAACTAAAATTTTATTCATATATCAATTATTTTGTAAAGAATACTTTAAAAGCTTTGTAAGCCATATAGGTGTCGATTTTTGAAACGATTTCATAAGGTGAGTGCATTGAAAGCACAGGAACACCAACGTCAATAACATCAACATCAAGATTCGCAATATACATAGCAACCGTTCCGCCGCCGCCTGCATCAACCTTGCCAAGCTCACCGCTCTGCCATAATACACCATTGTTTTCCATAAGAGCTTTAACAAAGCTTACAAATTCTGCAGATGCATCACTTGTGCCTGATTTACCTCGTGAGCCTGTGAACTTTGTAACACATACACCCTCGTTAATTATTGAAGCATTGTTCTTTTCAAACTGTGACGGCCATGTCGGGTCGAATGCTGCATTAACGTCTGCCGACAGACATTTTGAGTTAGAAAGAACATCTCTGCCCTCGCAGCCCTCCAGTCTTGCCAAATCCTCAATAAAATACTTGAGATAGCTTGAGTTAAGACCGGTGTTGCCGTCTGAGCCCGTTTCCTCCTTGTCGGTCAAAACAGTTACCGCAGTGTATTCGGGAGCAGTGTCAATATCAAAAATTGCCTGCATTGCAGGGTATGAACAAACCCTGTCATCGTGACCGTAGCCGCCGATAAGGCTTCTGTCAAAGCCAATGTCATCAACTGTGAATGCAGGAACAAGTTCCAGCTCAGCCGATAAAAAGTCACGCTCAACAATGCCGTATTTTTCAAACAGAATGTTTAAAATGTTCAGCTTAATTCTTTCACTTTCACTGTCGTCTTTAAACGGACGTGAGCCGATTACAACATTGAGTTCCTCGCCTTTAACGATTTCATTCGCTTTTCTTGCCATCTGTTCCGCACCAAGGTGAGGGAGAATGTCGGTAATGCAGAATTTAGGGTCACCTGCATCTTCACCGATTTTAACATCAACAAAGCTGCCGTTATTTTTGCAGATTCTGCCGTGGAGTGAAAGCGGAATAGCTGTCCACTGATATTTTTTGATTCCGCCATAGTAATGTGTTTTGAAAAATCCCAGTGAGCCATCCTCATAAACAGGCACCTGCTTTAAATCAAGACGGGGTGAGTCAATGTGTGCGGCACTGATTCTTACCCCGTCCATAACAGGTCTTGTACCTTTAACACAAAGTATGATTGCCTTGCCCCTGTTGAAATAGTAAACCTTGTCGCCTGCCTTAAGCGGTTCACCGAATTTGTCGAATTCTTTAAAGCCGTTAGCCTTTGCTGCTTCTAAAGCAGACTGTGCAAATTCACGCTCTGTTTTGTTTTCAAACAAAAACTTTTTGTAGCCTTCGCAGAATTCATCGCAGGCGTTAAGCTCCTCCTCACTCATAAAATCAATGCCGTTTTGCTTTTTGTAAAACAGCTTTTCTTTTAATTCCTTAGCATTTTCGCTCATAATATGTCCTCCAAAATATTGTCGATTTGTGTTTTTATATCTTCGTCGTTATTGTAAATTACATAGTCGGCATTGTTAATATAGTATTCCTCGCTTAGCTGAGCATTTATTCTTTCCATTGCTTTTTCTTCGCTTATGCCGTCACGCTCGGTAATTCTTGTTGCACGCAATTCTTTAGCAGCCATTACAGTAATAATAATATTGCATTTATTCTGTGCTTTTGCTTCAAATAGCTGCGGTGCATCAAGTACCGCAAGCGGTTTTGCAAGCTGTTCGCATTTTGCAATCACCTCGGGGTGCACAATGCTGTTTAAAATTTTCAGCTTTTCTCTGTCACTGAAAACAATTTCCCTCAGCTTATTTTTGTCAAGCCTGCTATCCTTAATAATATCATTACCGAAAACATCTGCGAGCTTATTTAAAAGCAGTGAATTATTTTCGTAAATATTTTTAACAACATCGTCACTGTTTATTATATTAAAACCGAGTTTTGTCAGGTATTCGCAAACAAAACCCTTGCCTGCACCGCTTGGTCCTGTTAAGCCGATGAAAAACGGTTTGGTTAAATCAATTATGCTGAAAGCGGCAGCACGGATTAGCCTGTTATAAACTGCCATTCCGACACCTGTAGTGTGCGGTATTCGGGCATAAACCTTTTTTGCACCCATTTCATCAAGCTTTCTGAGTGCATCAAAAAGCTCCTTCGCCTGGCTTAAATCGTCATTTTCTTTCCCGAAGGTCACCTTAGGAATTGTTACATTGTCATCCTCAAAGCACAGTGCAAAGCAGTCTTTTTTTGCATTGACAAATTGTTCGTAGCTTTCTTTGTCAGCATTAACAATAAACACGCGTGCCTTTGGTGCGTAGTGTTTGTATTTCATACCCGGTGATGCGGCAATCTCATCATTTTCCATTCCTTCAAGGACAGCCTTGGCTACATCAACCTTGCCGATAACCGCCTCAATCATTTCCTTGGTTACAGCACCGGGGCGGAGAATGGTTGGTGTTTCTGTTGCAAGAGTAAGTACGGTTGATTCTACACCGAACTCGCAGTCACCGCCATCGATTATGGCATCAATTTTACCGCACATATCGTCGATAACGTATTTTGCTTTTGTCGGTGAAGGCAGTCCGGATGTGTTTGCACTCGGTGCCGCAACAGGGCATCCCGATGCTTTAATCAATGCCCGTGCAGTTTCATTTTCAGGCATACGCACAGCAACCGTGTCAAGTCCTCCCGATACTGTATTACCAATCTTCTCACTCTTTGGCAGAATGATTGTTAATGGTGCAGGGAAAAACTCGTCAATCAGTGCCTGTGCCTTTGGCGTAATTTCTTTAACAAGCGGCTTGATGTCGTCCTTTTTGGCAATGTGAACAATCAGCGGATTGTCACTTGGTCTGCCCTTTGCCGTGTAAATGCTTTTAACAGCATCATCATTCAGCGCATCTGCCCCTAAGCCGTATACCGTTTCGGTAGGGAATGCAACCAATCCGCCCCTTGCAATGATTTCACCTGCAAGTGCAATGTCATATTCACTTGTCGATAAAATCTTAGTTTCCATAATTTAACCTCTAAGTTCCCCCTGTTAAAGAATAGCTTCCTGTTTGTATTGTGGATGTAATGCAAAAAATTTATTGTTTGACATTTCAAAAAATTCCTTAGGGGTTGATTTTTTTGAAAGATCCAGTTTTTCAGTTGTGGAATACCAAATTAAATATTTATCAAGCGGTATATAGTTCTTGACCTTAATATGTTCTCCATCCCTTAACAGCAATCCGTCGTCTGCAAGCATTTGGGCATCTAAATAAAATCTTGCACCCGGTTGATAAATCTGATTAATGTCAGTATCTATTTTGCGTTTTTGTTTTGATGCTATAATAATCTCATTATTTTGAAAAGGGGCTGACAGCATTACATAGTCAGAAAAATCGTCAATATCTCCAAGTAATGTACCAATAGGATCCTGTTCCCAATTTGCTTTTTCGGATTTTAAAATATTCCACGATTTTAAAGCACCGTCATTCAATATACTCTCAAGATTTTTAATCGGAGTACTGTGCACCATGAATTTGCTCTCATATTCCCGAAGGCATTTTTCATTATATGTGTGACTGCTGTACAGCTTTCTTGCTGTTATAATATCTGCTTTTTCAACATCTAAAATTACTTTAATACTGTTATTGCTTTTATAAAAGTCAATCAAGTCACATAGATCATAATACCAGTATTCATAATTTTTGTTGATTTTAAGCGTATAAACAGAATTTTCCATACAACAAAATTGTTTATATTCCGTTGAATCAGTT
>VSOH01000135.1 GCA_009774735.1 Clostridiales bacterium | reverse complement strand
CATCAGCATATTTTTCATTAATCTTAAAAATTTAACCCTAAATCCTTTCCGGATTTAGGGTTTTTCTACAGGCTGAACAGTACAGGTAATCCTGTACTGTTTTTTTAGCTTTTCTGTTTAATCTTTTTTACAATCGGTGTTGCTATGAGTATTGTCATAACAAATGAAAGTCCGTCTGCAAGCGGCTGCGCAAGAATGATTCCTGTTATTCCGATTAATCTTGGCATCAGTAATATAAGCGGAACATAAAATATTCCTTGTCTGGCAAGTGCAAGGGCGGTTGCCTTACCGGGCAGCTTCAGCGATTGGACAAGCATATTTGAGGATGTGCAGTAGCCGATTAACGGCAATACGATACATTCATACCGCAATGCCTGTGCTCCGATGTTTACAACCTGCACATCATCACGAAATAAGCCAATAAGCTGAGGTGCAAAAATATAGCTTACTATTGAGGCAATTGTTATAAATACAGTGCTTATCAACACAATGAATTTATAGCCATTATAAACACGGTCATATTTTTTAGCTCCGTGATTAAAGCTGCAGACAGGCTGAAAGCCCTGTCCTATACCGATAACAACAGCAAAACCGAGGAACATAACTCTGTTGAATACACTCATTCCTGCAATTGCGCTGTCACCATAGGGTGCTGCAGCAAAGTTAAGGCATATGTTTGCAATTGTCTGCACACCCTGTCTGGAAAGAGAGGGAAGACCATTCTTAAAAATTTCACTAAGGTTTTGCCTGTTCGGCTTAAAGGCTTTAAAGGATATTCTGATGTTTTCGCCTCTACAGGTTCCTGCAATTAATATGATAAAACCGATAAACTGACTTATTATTGTTGCAAGAGCCGCACCGTTAACACCCATATTGAATTTGAATATAAATAACGGATCAAGTGCGATGTTCAGCAAACTGCCGCTAACAATGCCTACCATTGAATATATAGCACTGCCCTGATATCTTAGCTGATTATTTAGTACAAATGAGCCGAGAATAAAAGGCGAACCCAGTAAAATTATTTTTAAATAACCGCCCGCAAGAGCCTTGGTTGTTTTGGTTGCACCTAAAAGAACTGCGAATTGTCCTGAGAAAATAAGACCAACAATTGCAAGTATGATACCCAATATGATTACGATAAAGAAAGCAACATTGGCATATATTTTGGCATTATCTTTTTTCTTTTCACCAAGCAGTGTGCTTATTAATATTCCGCTGCCGTTTCCAAAGAAAAATCCGATTGCCTGCAGAAGTGTCATAACAGAAAAAACAATTCCTATTGATGCAACTGAGCTTGTATCAATTTTTCCTACAAAATAGCTGTCTGCCATATTATAAAGAGCAGATACAAGCATTGTAAGTATAGTTGGTATCGCAAGTGTCGTTATCAGCCATCTGAGTGGTGCATTCGCCATTTTATCAAATTTATCTTTATAACTCTTTTTCATTTAAAACTCTGACATAAATGCACATTTCATTTTCACCCCTGTTGCCCCATTTGTAATAGGGGATGAATTTCAGTGTGCACTTTTCCTTTCTTGGTTCGCAGTAGTTCATATACAGTTTGTTGTCAGGTGCTTCACGATATCCTTCTGCACATATAATATCATAATCAAGTGTAGGTTGTTTAGAAATATCAATTGACAGCATCTGCAAATTACATCCGTTGTCGGCTTCTTCAAGGCAGTATATAAACGGACCATATGTAACTGCCGCTTTTCCGATATTTGCTCTTACTCTGTTTGAGCATTTGATGATTTTTGGCTTTGCATTAAGCTTAATTTGTACGTTTTCATTAGTTGCTGTAAAAAATGCATAGCCGTTAATGATTTCAAAGCTGTGATTTAATTCAAAATTATCACACCAATAGGGAATTCTCAGTGCAATTTTTACTTCATCAGAAAAATCGGTTATTAAATTGTAATTTCCGTTATCTTCTTTTAGTTCGATACTTCCGTATTTGGTGACAGCATTGCTGCATATATATTGATTGACAAATATAGTATTGTCATTTTCATTATAAATATATTCATTGAGAGAGGAAATGAGCCTTGCGAGATTTGGTGGACAGCAGGCACATCCAAACCATTTTTGCCTAACGGGTTTAATATGCTGTTTTCTGCTGTCACTGTGACTTGCAAGCGGCAGTACTTCTAAAGGATTAACATAGAAAAAGCTTTTGCCGTCTTCGCCCATACCTGAAAGCACAGTGTTATATAATGCACGCTCTATCGTATCACTGTATTTGCTGTCAATTGACATTTCACTCATTCTTCTTGCAAAGAATATCAGTCCGATTGATGCACAGGTTTCTGCATATGCTAAATCATTCGGTAAATCATAGTCAAATGAAAATGCCTCGCCGTCAACAGTTGCACCGATGCCGCCTGTAATATACATTTTTTTATTTTCAATATTATTCCATATGCTTTCACAGGCTTTTTTCAGTTCATCGTCGTTCAGCTCTTTTGCAAGGTCTGCCATTGCACTGTAAAGATAAACACCTCTTACTGCATGACCGACAGCTTCTGTTTGCTTCCTCGGCGGTATATGTGCCTGATTGTAATGGTAGTTTTCGCCGCAACTGCCGATACCTGTTTCTTTGTCATAATAATATGGTTGCTTGCCGCGTTCGTTTATAAAAAATAATGCAGTATCAAGATACTTTTTTCTGCCGGTAGTCTTGTACAATTTAAACAGTGCCATTTCACATATTTCGTGACCGTCATAGCCCTTGATTTTATCTTCGCCAAAGGTATCACAAATCAAATCTGCAAGTCGGCAAGCGGTTTTTAATAGCTTATCATTTCCTGTAGCATTATAAAAGCTGACAGCGCCTTCAGCAAGATGACCGAAGCAATAAAGCTCATGATGGTCCTTAAGATTAGTGAATGCTTTGTCAATATCATTTATAATATACAGCGTGTCGAGATATCCGTTTTCAAGCTGGGCATCACAGATGATATCTATATATTCAAGTGCCTTCCTCTCTAATTCAGTGTCAGGGAAATTCTGCAATGAATAACCAACGGCTTCAATCCATTTATACACATCACTGTCCTGAAACACCCAGCCTTTAAACGACTCCGGTTCACTGTTCTCTTCAGTGTAATGCCATTTATCAACAGGATATTTTTTTACAGCACTGCCTTGCAGTATTTTATGCTTCACTGCTTTTGCTTTGATGAAATTATCAATGCAGAAACTTTTTTCTGCCCCTTCTATTTTGTCCTGTAAAGCGAGATGCTGATAGGGGATAACCTCATTTTTTACAAGCCGGATGATTTTGTTCCAGAATTTATCGTTGATTTTAACATCCTTTATTTCAAGATGCTTTGAAAAATTAAGCCTGTTCATACAATTCTCCAAAAAATAAAATGCACTTTTAATTAAGTGCATTTTACCATAAATTGTATTATTTTTAAAGACTAAGCAGCATATTTGTTTTTTGCAATAATTATTTCAATATCCTTCATTTGAGCGTTCATTGCTTTAACTCGCTCATTATGCCTATGCTCGAATTCCTTTTGCTTTTTCTTTTTTAATTTGACTGATTCAAAAAGAAGCCATACAATTGTGCCGACTGCAATAATTAACAGAACATCAATTGCAAAAAGCAGACGCATCTGATTTTGTGTGAGTGCATCAAACAGGTTAAAGCTGAGTGCGGTAATGCCAAAGCCTGAAAATAATGTTACTGAAAAAATTAATAAGCCCTTGATGATTTTGTTTGATTTGTTGTTCATAATAAATCCTCCTTTTTGCTACAACTAAAGTATAACAGAAGTAATTTATTATTCAATAGATTGATGTGTTACTGTCCCGAAAATGGTACTCCACAAAAATTATTTTTTGAAAATATTGACATCCAAAATATTTATCAGCTCATCAAACTGTTCTGTTTTTATTCCGATTGGCGAAAAAACGATGGTGTTTTTATCAGGCATATATATTTTTATGCCAAGTGCATTAAATTCTGTTTCGGTGTGAGGTTGTTCAGTATTAACAATAACCTGCAGAGCATTTTCGCTTATCCTTGCACTGATATGAGGTATAGCTGATTTCATTTTACTGTAAAATAATTTTGTTTTAGCTGTGTATAAACGCCGTATCTTTCTTGTTTGAGAATAAATATGACCATCTCTTATATAATTGCATAACGCAATCTGCTCGGTCAGACTGGCTGTTTGTGCATATTTTGACTCGTTACTTTTAAATTTTTCTGCAAGCTCCTTTGTCAGGACCATAAAGCTGATTCTGATTGCAGGCAGAAGCATTGCAGAGAATGAGCCGATATAAATAACATTACCTTTTCCAAGTGCATACAGTGAGGGGGTAGGCTTGCTGTTGTAGAGAAATTCATTTTCATAATCATCCTCGATGACAAGCGAATTGTTTTTCTGCGAATAGCTTACAAGCTCAAGTCGACGTTTTGTGGGCATTACATTACCCCAGCTTGTCATATGTGATGATGATACATATATAATATCGGCATTTTTATCTCGTGTGTGAATCTCAAAACCATAATCATTGAAAACCTTGATTCCTTGAGTAAAACTGTTGTCAGGAAAGGAAACGCATTGATTTTTATCAATAAGTGAGCATAAAATCTGCAGAAGTGACTGAACACCTGCTCCTATAATAATTCGGTCAGCGGAGGTAACCACATTTCTTTTTTCATAAATATATTTAGTAATGGCTTCTCTTAAATCAGCTTCACCCTGAGCAGAGCTGTAGCTGAGCAGTCTGTGCTTTTGTCTTAAGGCACTTTTGATATAGCGCTGCCATAGTGATAAATCAAAGCATTCCTCATCGGCAATTCCGCCTGTCAAGTCATAAAGCACTGCTGTATTATCAGATTTTACATTGTTATCAATAACCTTTGCAGCAATATCTGTTACAAAATAGCCGCTTTTGTCAATTGCAGCAATGTAGCCGTCCGTGCACAAATCAAAGTATGCATTTTGTACTGTTGTGATTGAAACATTATACAGTTCACTTGCTTTTCTTATTGATGGTATTTTGTC
>VSOH01000134.1 GCA_009774735.1 Clostridiales bacterium | reverse complement strand
CAAGCTCTGCTCGTTTTGTTATAAGCTCATTCTTCAAACTGTTTTTCAATCGGTCAAGTGTTGACATCCTCAACACCCGCCCAGATGTGCTAACAGTGCTGCTTTGTTGCGGCATCCATTATATTAGTTACTGAATCTATTAAATATAACATAAAAATATAAACCCTTACTGTTTCAGCAAGGGTCTTGAAATCATTTATTATTTGCCCCAGTTATCAATAACTTTTTTTATCATATCGGGGTTTTTAGTTGTAATGTTATCGGGCTTTATAGCAAGCATTTTTTTTGCTGTGCGTTCTTTATCAACTGTCCACACAGAGAGCTTATAGCCCTTTTTATGAAGCAACGATGACAATTGAGAGCTTGCATATTTATGATTACAGTTAATTCCCACTGCACCGGTTTCCTCAAGCAAATCAATAAGCTTCTGCCTGTATTCATCAAAAAACACACGTGCTCTTGACGGCATATAATTCAAATAATAATCCATATCGGCACATGCAGACTCTTTAACTGCCTTAACATTAATCATTTCAATGCCTGTTAAAAATGACCTTTCAACAAGATTATATTTAACAAGCAGATTATAAAGATTATCCAGCGATTTGGTTTCTTTAATATCAAGATTTATTTTAATATCTGCATTCTGCAAAATTACAAATGCCTCTTCTATGGGGTTGCCGTCATTGTTGGTAACAACAAAATCATGACTCATTACCACTGTTCCGTCAGGTCTTTGACGAATGTCAAGTTCAACGATATCAGCATTGTTATCCACCGCTGCCTGAACTGACTGAACTGTATTCATTTCAGTATCATAAGCACCTGAATGTGCGGTAACTGTAAAATCATCCACAAAGCTCAGCTCCATTTCATCATAGGTTTTTGTTACGGCATAATCCGCCACACCGATTACCATTGCAACAGATACCAGAAAGGAAAACACCTGATAGCCAAAGTGTTTCGCCCATGTGGGAGTCATATTGCGTTTCAGAAATCGTTTAAATTTTACCCATTTCGATATTTTTTCCGCCATAAAACACAACCCTAAATCAGAACACAACAGGCGACACAAAGCCGCCTGTAGATATTATAGATTTCTTTATCTGCTTCCAGAATAGTTAGGAGCTTCCTTCGTAATTGTTACATCGTGCGGATGGCTTTCTGCCAGACCGGCACCTGTAATCTTAATGAACTTAGCATCTGTTCTGAGTTCCTCAATAGTATGGCAGCCACAGTAGCCCATACCTGAGCGAAGACCGCCCATCATCTGATAAACTGTATCACCAAGAGGTCCCTTATAAGGCACTCGACCCTCAACACCTTCCGGAACAAACTTCTTTGAACCTTTCTGGAAATAACGGTCAGCACTGCCGTGATTCATCGCACCAAGCGAACCCATGCCACGATAAACCTTGAACTGACGACCCTGATAAATCTCTGTATCACCGGGTGACTCTTCACAACCTGCAACAAGTGAACCAACCATAACAACTGAGCCGCCTGCTGCGATAGCCTTAACGATTTCACCGCTATACTTAATACC
This sequence comes from Clostridiales bacterium, assembly GCA_009774735.1. Lineage (GTDB taxonomy): Bacteria > Bacillota > Clostridia > Oscillospirales > Acutalibacteraceae > Eubacterium_R. The sequence goes on along the minus strand of VSOH01000134.1, from coordinate 3,547 downwards.
GCCGTCTGCAATAATCGGAACACCAAACTTATCAGCACGCTCTGCTGAATCATAAATAGCTGTAATCTGAGGAACACCGATACCTGCAACAATACGGGTTGTACAGATAGAACCCGGACCGATACCTACCTTAACAGCATCTGCGCCTGCTCTGATTAATGCTTCTGTCGCATCTGCAGTTGCAACATTGCCTGCAATAAGTGAAACCTGTGGGAACGCATTCTTAACAAGCTCAACAGATTTCATAATATTTTTACTATGACCGTGTGCTGAGTCAAGAACAAAAGCATCAACACCTGCATCTGCAAGCGCCTTGGCACGGTCAAGAACATCATTCGTCACACCAAGAGCTGCAGCACAAAGCAGTCTGCCATCCTTATCTCTTGCAGTATTCGGATACTTAACACTCTTTTCGATATCCTTAATTGTAACAAGACCTGTTAATTTACCGTTTTTATCAATTAACGGCAGCTTTTCAACCTTGGAGCCCATAAGGATTTTTTTAGCCTCTTCAAGAGTAGTACCCTCTTTTGCTGTAACAAGCTGATTTTTCGGAGTCATCACTGTTGAAATTTTAACACTGTAATCGCTCATAAAACGCATATCACGGTTTGTTAAAATACCAACAAGAGTTCCATCCTCCTCACAAATAGGTACGCCGCTGATGCGGTATTTATTCATCAAAGCCTCTGCATCTGATGCAAGATGATTTGGGGAAAGGAAAAACGGATTTGTAATTACACCATTTTCAGATCTTTTAACCTTATCAACCTCAGTTGCCTGATCTTCAATAGTCATATTTTTATGAATAACACCAATACCGCCCTCACGTGCAATCGCAATTGCCATACGTGATTCTGTAACAGTATCCATAGCTGCTGTCATAAGCGGAATATTAAGTGTAATATCCTTAGTAAGCTTTGTCTGAAGCTGAACTTTATCCGGTGTAACATCACTTTCAGCCGGAATTAACAGAACGTCATCAAAGGTCAAGCCCTCTTTAACAAACTTTGCGCCGTAATCGCCCATTAAAATTACCTCCGTTTTCTTAAAAATTAAATCTTATGATATTATATTTTTACAATTATAACACTTTTAAACTGTATGTTCAAGTATTATTTTTTGCGAATTTTTCAATCTCCCGTGCTGTCTGTTCAACAGAATTATTGCTGCAGTCAATGACTGTATCTGCCCATTTCCGATAGAGCGGCAGTCGTTCGTCATACATATCCTTTAAGGTTTCACCATTCTTGATTAAAACACCTCTTGTGCTGAGGTTACTTATTCGCCCGCACATATTCTCATAATCAATATGAAGATATATTATTTTACCGAGCCTTTTTAAATGCTCCATTGCTTTATCGGAATAAACAACAGAGCCGCCCGTTGCAATAACAGTGCCGTTAATATCAAGTGAAAGGATTGCAGACTCTTCTGCCCTCGCAAAATAATCATTGCCTTTATTATTAATAATATCCTGCAAAGCTGAATTTTCAATATTCTGAATCAGCAAATCAGTATCATAAAAATTCTTCAAAAGCATTTTGGCTGCCACGACACCGCAAGTTGATTTACCACTGCCCGGCATACCGATAAGGACTATATTACTCACTTTTTAACACCAACCCTTTTGCAGTAATCGGCAAGCCTGCAGGACTCACAAAGCGGTTTTCTTGCTGAACAGGTATCCCGTCCGAAAAGAACAATCCTGTGGCAGAAATCTGAGCCTTCCTCAGGCGGAACAATCTTTTTCAGTGCAAACTCAATCTTTTTCGGGTCTTTTTCGGCAACGAGTCCGATACGGTTTGCAATTCTTATCATATGTGTATCAACAACGATACTTTCCTTGCCGTAAATATCACCGACAATAAGATTAGCGGTTTTTCTGCCCACACCGGGAAGTGTAATTAAATCATCAATATTGTCAGGTACTGCACCGTCAAATTCATCCCTTATTTTCGTTGCCATTCCGATTATAGATTCCGCCTTGCTTTTGTAAAAGCCACAGCTATGTATGAGCCTTTCAATATCCTTTACATCAGCATTACAGTAATCATCAAGGGTCTTGTACTTTTCAAAAAGTGCAGGGGTAACAATATTAACTCTTGCATCTGTGCACTGTGCAGAAAGTCTTACTGCTACAAGAAGCTCAAAAGGATTTGAAGCAGTCAGTGAGCAAAGTGCATCGGGATAAAGCTCCTTTAATATTTCAATAACCTTTAAGACTCTTTCCTTTTTAGTCATATCATTTCCTCTTTATGTAAATTCAAATATTTCATACCTTTTTTTGCCTGAGAATATTCATCGTGATGCTTTATTTTATAGTGCTTGCCATTCATAACAAAATTTGAGCCTGTCTGATGAAAATCGAATTTAACTCCATATTTATCGCAATCACGTTTAATATGCTTAATCCATTCAAAATCACAGACCCTTGCATTAGCATAGGATTCACCGCCAACAGAAACCAAGTCTATTTCTCCGCTTTGAAGATAAGCGCTTAAGTCAATATCCTCCAAAATGGGAGAATTAAAAATATATTTTCTTTTAGCCTTTATTTCAGTAAGTATCGGTATACGTTCATCAGCCTTTTGCTGATTTTCACAGGTCACGGCAATAATAACATTATCATAACCCTCACCCCAGTCATCAGGCAGGCAATCGTTAAAGCGCTCTATCCGCTTCGTGCAGATTAAAAAATCAACATCCGGTCTTTGCCTGATAATCTGCCAGGCTTCATTCCTCCAGCCGTCTGCCTCAACTATAAAAAAGTCAGAGGTAAAGCATGTTGCAGCCTCACTGCCGGATGGAATTTTATACTCACCTGAACGATTTTTCTTTAACGGTAAATTAAAATTGGTTTTGTTTCTTGTTATAACATTTGTATCTCTGTCTCGTTTTTCATCAAGATAAAAAACGTAACAATTCAAGCATCCGGGAGAGCATTTATGACAGCCGTGCCAAGGATTCCAAAGCACATTACCCACTGCTGTTCCCTCCTCCGTTAATTACTTTTTGCCTTTAATCTTATCCCAATAGGCTTTAAAAGCCTGCTCATTTTTATTGGGACCATAGGTATAATACTGCTTGTTTTTGATTGCATCAGGCAGATACTGCTGATATGTCCAGTGATTTTCATAATTATGGGGATAAATATAATTCTGCCCTTTATTTTTAACATCGTCACCATCATAATGAACATTCTGGAGCTGACGCGGTATAGGACCGTAGTTGCCGTTCTGCACATCGGAAACAGCAAGATTGACAGCCTCATAGGCTGAATTACTTTTAGGTGAGGTTGCTACAAGAACGACCGCATCCGCAAGGGGTATTCTTGCCTCGGGCAGACCAACCGCCTGAGCAATATCCACACAGGACTTTACAATGGGAATAATCTGAGGATATGCAAGGCCCACATCCTCACAGGCGCAAACCATCAACCGCCTGCAGGCTGACGGTAAATCCCCTGCCTCCAAAAGTCTTGCCAGATAATGCAGTGCCGCATCAGGGTCAGAGCCGCGCATACTTTTCTGATACGCAGATATTA
>VSOH01000133.1 GCA_009774735.1 Clostridiales bacterium | reverse complement strand
TCCTGTGTTTCAATATTTTTTGAGCTTATCAGTTCAAGAATTTTTGCATGTCTTCTTTTTTTCATTAGGCTCTCCTCTCAATTATTTTTTTACTTAGAATTTCATAAAAATTTTCGGGTTTTATTTTTATAAGCTTTGTAACCATATCCGATTTTGAAACATGGATTTCACAATCCTGTTCAATATCAATAGCCTCCTGACCGTCAACAGTCATAACAGGAGGATTATTCAAATCATTATCTGCTTTGATAACAAGCTTCTGATCAGTTGAAAAAATGAAACTTCTGTCCATGAGAGAATGTGAGCAGATTGGTGTAGCAATCATACAGCTCGCCTCAGGACTGACAACAGGACCGCCTGCCGCCATTGAATAAGCGGTTGAACCTGTCGGTGTAGATAAAATAATTCCGTCAGCCCGCATATTCATAACATTGCGATTGTCACATGTTATATTTATATCGATAAGTCTTGCAAAAAAGCCGCGTGAAATAACAAAATCATTAAGACAGTGCCGAGTTAATATTATCTTTCCATTCTTAACGACATCCGCTTTAAGCATAAGTCTTTCATCAATTTCATAATCCTTGTAAACAACTCTTTCAAGAAGACTCAGTTCATCTTTTTCAAGTCCGCTCATAAACCCGAGCCTGCCTGCATTAATTCCTAATATATGCTTATCAAGCTGAGCCGCTTTTTTTGCAACATTAAGGGTAGTGCCGTCACCGCCGATCGCAATAGCAACATCGCAGATATGAATCAGATTAAGAGCATCCGTATAATAAACATTGCAATCTGAAAAAATATCCTTATACTCATCAGATACATAAACTTTTGTGTCAAACCTGTTAAGCGTATTAAAAACATCTCTTGCAAGTTTTTCCACACCTTGATTTGATAAATTCGGTAAAACTGAAATAATCATAACAATTCCTCATGAGATTTGCTTACCAGAACCTTTGCATTTACATTTTCAGTAATAACAGGCTCCGCTGATTTGACCAGATAAATTAAATACTCTATATTTCCCTCAGGACCCTTAACAGGTGAAAACTCAAGACCAAGCACTGAAAAACCGTTTTCAACAGCCATATCAATAACTTTTTCAACAACCTCAAGATGTGTATTGATATCACTGACTACGCCTTTTTTTCCCACCTTTTCTCTCCCTGCCTCGAACTGAGGCTTTATCAGGCACACAGCCTGTCCGTTATCTTTCAAAAAAGAATTAAGATTAGGTAATATGTGCTTCAATGAGATAAAGGATACATCTACGGATGCAAAGTCAATTGGCTCTGTTATCTGCTCTGAGGTTGCGTATCTGAAATTAGTCCTTTCAAGATTAACAACACGTTCGTCTGTTCTTAGCTTCCAGGCAAGCTGACCATAACCGACATCAACAGAAAAAACTTTGACTGCACCATTCATAAGCATACAATCTGTAAAACCTCCTGTCGATGCACCTACATCCATACAAACCTTATTATTGAGGGCAATCGGAAAACACGCCATTGCTTTTTCAAGTTTAAGTCCGCCTCGACTTACATATTTAAGAGTATTTCCCCTTACCTCAATAACATCATCAGGCTTGACATCTTTACCCGCCTTGTCTGATTTTTGATTATTTACATATACAATTCCTGCCATAATAATGGCTTTAGCTTTTTCTCTGCTTGGTGCAAGTCCTCGCTCAACAAGTGCTGCATCAAGACGTATTTTATTTGATGGCATGATTTACCTCTCTGATAATAGAATCACGATCAAGCTTATATGCTTTCATTTGGGAGTCAACAGACGCCTGCTTTACAAATTCGTCAGTAACAGAAATGTGCTTGTAAAATGCTGAAATATTGTTTTCAGCAAGCATATTTCCAAAGGTTTCACCTATTCCTCCCGAGGCAATAGCCTCTTCGTAGAAAAATATATTTTCTGTATTATTAAGTTCATTAAGCACATTTTTATCAATCGGTTTAATTCTGTTCAGCTTGATGATAAAGACATCCTCAAGGCTCTCATATGCTTTAATACATTCACTGAATTCCCTGCCATATGTAACAATACAATTTTTAGCAGTGTTATTACCGAAAACACTGTAACTTTCATGATTATACTGATAGCTTTCAGGTCTGTATTTCTCATTGCCTCTTGGGTATCGAATGGCAGCAGCACCTTTGATTTTATATATACCCTCATAGAACATAGCTTCAAGCTCGTCGTAATATGAAGGTGCAAAAATAGTTAAGCCTATAACTGAGTTTAAAAATGAAGTATCAAAAACACCCTGATGACTTTCGCCATCCTCACCCACAAAGCCTGCTCGGTCAATTGCAAAGATTACCTTCAGATTCTGCATAGCAATATCATGGATTAACTGATCATATGATCTTTGAAGGAATGTTGAATAGACCGCAAAAACAGGTATCAATCCATTTTTAGCAAGACCGCTTGAAAAAGTTACGGCATGCTGTTCGGCAATTCCGACATCAAAAAATCTTTTGGGGTACTTCTTTGAAAATTCATAAAGACCTGTTCCCTCTGCCATTGCTGCAGTAACACAGCAAATTCTCGCATCCTTAGCGGCAAAGCGGCACATTGTTTCGCCGAATACAGATGAGAAGTTTTTTCCGCTTGACTTAGGCTCACCTGTATTGATGTCAAATTTTCCTATACCGTGAAACTGTGTAGGATTTTTTTCTGCAGGATTATAGCCCTTGCCTTTAACTGTATTGATATGTATGAATACAGAATGACTGTGAGCCTTGGCAACATTCAGAACATCTATCAAAGCCTCTAAATCATGGCCGTCAATCGGTCCGTAATATCTGAAACCTAAATCCTCAAAAAAGGTTGATTTCAAAATTCGCTTTCTTATTTGAGAATTAATCAGAGTAAAGCTTCTGCTTATCTGACTGCCGATTTTAGGTATTTTTGCCAAACCCCTCTGCAGCTTTGATTTGAACGTAACATATTTTGAAGATGTTCTTATCGTGTTCAGGTTCTTTGCCATTGAGCCGACATTCTGGCTTATTGACATATTATTATCATTTAAAATAACAATCAGATTACTGTTATTATTACCTGAATTATTAAGGGCTTCATAAGCAAGACCGCCGGTTAGAGCACCATCACCGATAATTGCAATGACCTTACCCTTTTCACCTTTAATCTGCTTAGCGCTGGCAAGACCTACTGCTGCAGAAATAGAAGTTGAGCTGTGACCTGAAGAAAAAATATCATGCTCACTTTCCACAGGCCGTGTAAAACCGCTTATTCCGTTTTCTGTTCTTAATGTATCAAATCTGTCTTTTCTTCCTGTCAGAAGCTTATGTGTGTAGCACTGGTGACCCACATCAAATACAATTTGATCTGTCGGACTGCTGAAAACCTTATGCAGTGCAACAGTAAGCTCGACAATACCGAGATTTGACGCAAGATGACCTCCTGTTTTTGACACAGTGGAAATAAGCTCGCTGCGAATATCACTGCAAAGCTCATTAAGTTCATTATTATTCAGTTTTTTAACATCATTAGGTGAATTAACCTTATCTAACACAGACATAATATCAACTCTTTATTTGTTTCTGTTAATCAGGCTTACTGCCAGATTTCTGAGAAACTCAGTGTTTTCAAATTTATCAAGCTGGGACACTGCCATTGCAGTAAGACGCTCAACATCTCGTTTTGCACCTTCCGTTCCCTTTACAGATGCATATGTTTTTTTGTTGTTTTCAGCATCAGAACCAATTGGCTTTCCAAGCTCCTCTTCACTGCCGATAATATCAAGTATATCATCCTGTATCTGAAAAGCCACGCCAAGAGAGTATGCAAATTTAGATGCTGCGGTAAGCTGTTCTTCCGTTGCGCCTGCGCTGATGCAGCCCATAAGACAGGCAGCGGAAATAAGTGCACCTGTTTTAAGCTTGTAAACAGTAAGCAGCTCGCTGAGAGTCGGGTCACCATCTTCAATAATAAGATCAATAACCTGACCGCCAATCATTCCGCCGACACCTGCATTCTGTGAAAGCAAAGTCACAGCCATTGTTTTTTTTGCCGGGCTTAAATCAGATGTTGCGATTATTTCAAAAGCATGTGTAAGCAATGCATCACCTGCAAGCAATGCGTTAGCTTCGCCGAATTGCTTGTGGCAGCTTGGCTTTCCTCTTCTCATATCATCATTATCCATACAAGGCAAATCGTCATGAATTAAGCTGTAGGTATGAATATATTCAATTGCACAAGCAAGCGGCAGGCAGTCATCTCTGCTTCCTCCGCACGCCATTGCAAATTCCAGTGCAAGAATCGGTCTTATACGCTTTCCGCCGTTAGAAAGGCTGTAATTCATTGCATTGAGAACATCCACTTGACCGTCCTTAGCTTTGGGCAGATTTTGAATTAAAGCTCTCTCGACAAGTGAAACATCATTATTAAGTATGTTATTATATTCAATTTTATTCATAATTATAATTACTCCTTAGTAAGCTCTGTTATTTTCTGCTGTGCATTTTTCAGTTGGTCAGCACAAAAAGCAGTTAATTTTGTCCCCTCCTCAAAAAGCTTTAAGCTTTCATCAAGTGTAACATCATTTTTTTCAAGAGCTGATACTATTTCTTCCAATCGCGATATAGCTTTTTCATAGGTCATTTCCATATTAACGTACCTCATCAACAGTACACATGGCACTGCCATCAATAAATTTAATATTTATTTTATCATTAACTTTAATGTTGTTTTTTGACTTAATTATTTCATTGTTTTTTGTTTTAACTGCCGCATAGCCTCTTGAAAGAACTGCTAAAGGACTTAAGGCATCAAGCTTTCCGGACAGCAATCCTAAATTATATTTACACATATCAAGCTTATTTTCAAATGCATCTGCAAGCTCATCAGTTAAGGAAAGCAAAACATCATTTTTTCTATCAAAAAAATCGTTATAATGTGCAAGTATACTTTCATCAGAGATATTATCAAGCCTTTGTGCTTCATATTCAAGACGTTTGTTTATGCTGTAGAGCATTCTGCTTTCTGCACTCTGTGTAAATTTCAACAAATCATTTATATCAGGTACTGCCTTTTCAGCAGCCGCACTCGGCGTTTCTGCTCTTAAAT
>VSOH01000132.1 GCA_009774735.1 Clostridiales bacterium | reverse complement strand
AGAAAGCAATATACTTTACAAAACATAGTCCTTTTGATAAAATCAAGGTAAATCAATCAAAATTCAAGGAGAATAACCGATATGAAAAAAATATTTATTACTTCATCTTTGGAAAAGGTTTTTCCAAACAGCAAGAATATTTATGAGCTTACAGCCTTATCCATGCTGAAAAATGAAAAGAAGGCATTTCAAATTGTTTTTGATGCCAGAAAAGGACAGGAAATATTCTTCACCGTTAAATCAGCACTTTCTGATTATCTGAAATTCTCCGAAGTTAAAATGATTAAAGGTGGATATGTTAAAGCCAAAAACGCCGATGATTACTACCTTGAGCCACAGGAGTATTATCCCGATTTACTGATGCCCATCGACGGCACAGGCTTCACTGCACAGAATGACGGCTACAACGCTGTATGGGTACAGATTGCAGATGAGGCTCTTCCTGCAGGCGATCACGATATATGCGTAGAGTATGGTGATGAAAAATGCAGTATCAGTATAACCATTATTGATGCATTTCTGCCAAAGCAGGAGCTGATATATACAAACTGGTTTCACACGGACTGTCTTATGAGTATATACGGCTTTGAAGCCTTTAGCGACGAATACTGGAGAGTTACCGAAAACTACCTGCGCCGTGCTGCGGAATATGGAATGAACTGCGTGCTGACTCCCCTTTTCACACCTCCCCTTGACACTAAGGTAGGCGGCGAAAGACCCACCGTTCAGCTTGTTGATGTTAAAGTTGAAGGCTTAAATAAATATTCGTTCTCCTTTAAAAAACTTGACAAATGGATTGAAATGTGTGAACGCTGCAATATTGAATACTATGAAATGAGCCATCTTTTCACCCAGTGGGGGGCACGCCATGCACCAAAAATCATAGCAGAGAAAAACGGAAAGCAAAAGCGTATTTTTGGCTGGAAAACAATGGCAAGCGGAATAAGATACAAGCTGTTCATCAAACAGTTTGCTGACGCACTGACTGCATATATTGATAAAAAGAACATACGCAGCAAATGTCTGTTACATATCTCTGACGAGCCTGCAGGGTCAATGAAATTCACCTATGGCAAGGCATCAAAAATTGTTAATCGGAATTTTAAAAATTTTAAAATCGTTGATGCGCTTTCATCTTACACGCTTTACAAAAACGGACTTATTAAACTGCCTATACCTGCAACGGACCACATTAAGCCGTTTATCGGCAATGTGCCTGAGCTGTGGACATATTACTGCGGTGCTCAGGGAAGCAAATATGTATCAAACCGTTTTTTTGCTATGCCGTCTGAGAGAAACAGGATTTTGGGACTGCAGCTATATAAATATAATGTTAAGGGCTTTTTGCACTGGGGCTATAATTTTTATTACAGTCAATATTCAAAAGCTGTAATTGACCCCTTTGAAACGGCAGACGCAGGCGGAAAGTTCCCGTCCGGCGACAGCTATGTCGTTTACCCGGGTAAAAACGGTATGCCCCTTGACTCACTGCGATTACACGTTTTTTATGACGGAATACAGGATATGCTGGCATTGAAATTGCTTGAAAGCAAAATCGGTTACGATAAAACGCTTGAAATCATTGAAAAAGGGATTGATAACCCCATCACCTTTACCGAATATCCACACGATGCACGCTGGCTTGAAGATATTCGAGAGCAGGTTAATACTGCAATATCGGACAATATGTAACAACAAAAAACGGCATTGATACTGAATTGTATCAATGCCGTTTCACATTAATTATTCTTTTTATTAAAGCTGTCACGCAGGGCAACTGTTCTGTTAAATACAGGATGTTCATCTGTTGATGTTCTGTCCTTGCAGAAATAGCCGTTTCTCATAAACTGGTATTTTGCACCAATCTCACAGTCTGAAAGAGCCTTTTCTGCATAGCCCTCCTTAACAACAAGTGAGTCGGGATTAAGGTTATCCTCAAAGGAGCTTACACCCTCCTCATCACTTGGATTCGGAACATCAAATAGTCTTTCATAAAGATTGATTTTAACGGGAACATTTTCCTTTGCCGATACCCAATGAATTGTACCCTTAACCTTTCTGCCGTCAGGAGCGTCACCGCCGAGGGTTTCAGGGTCATAGGTACAATGAACACAGCATACCTCACCGTTTTCATCAAGGTCATAGCCTGTGCAGGTAACAAAATAAGCCTTATAAAGTCTTACCTCATTGCCCACAAAAAGACGTCTGTACTTCTTGATAGGCTCAATCATAAAGTCATTTTTCTCAATCCACAGCTCTTTTGAGAAAGGCATTACCCTTGAGCCGTATTCAGGATGATCAGGGTGATATTCACACGCAATATCCTCTGTTTTATCCTCAGGATAATTGTCAATAACAAGCTTAAGCGGATCAATAACAGCCATTGCTCTTGGCGAATTCGCACCGAGGTTATCACGAACGCAAGCCTCAAGCAGTGCAAAGTCGATAACGCTGTAAGCCTTTGAAACACCGATTCTTTCACAAAAATCACGGATTGCCTCAGCAGGATAACCACGTCTTCTCATACCGCTGATTGTTGCCATACGAGGATCATCCCAGCCGTCAACAATACCGTCCTGAACAAGCTTTAAGCACTTTCTTTTAGATGTAAGCGTATAGTTCAGATTCATTCTTGCAAACTCAATCTGTCTTGGTTTTTCCCAGTCGATAAGCTCATTTACAAACCAGTCATAGAGCGGTCTGTGATTTTCAAATTCAAGTGAGCAGAGTGAATGTGTTACTCTTTCATAGGCATCACTAAGAGGATGTGCAAAGTCATACATCGGATAAACGCACCACTTGTCACCTGTTCTGTGGTGATGTGCATACATAATACGATAAATAATCGGGTCACGCATATTAAGGTTAGGTGATGCCATATCAATCTTTGCTCTGAGCACCATTTTACCCTCAGGGAATTCACCCTTTGTCATACGCTCAAACAGGTCAAGATTTTCCTCAATGGGTCTGTCCCTGTAAGGTGAATTCTTGCCTGCCTCGGTGAGTGTTCCTCTGTACGCTCTCATTTCCTCAGGGCTTAATTCACAAACGAAAGCCTTGCCTTTTTTAATCAGCTTGATTGCACATTCATAGATAAAATCAAAGTAGTCACTGGCATAATAAACATTGTCATAGTCGAAGCCGAGCCATTTAATATCCTCTTCAATAGCCTCAACATACTCTGTATCCTCTTTGGTCGGATTCGTATCATCAAGGCGGAGATTGCACACACCCTTATATTTGTCCTTTACACCGAAATTAATGCAGATAGCCTTGGCGTGACCAATATGGAGATAGCCGTTCGGCTCGGGAGGGAAACGGGTCTGAATACCCTGATACTTGCCCTCTGCAAGATCCTCGTCAATAAAATCATGTATAAAGTTTGAGGTGATTTCCTTTTCCTCTTCCTTCATTATTTCTTCAGCCATTATTTCTCCTCCTTATAATAGTTAATTGCATTTTCAATTCGCTTTGCCACTGTGTCACTGCCAAGCAGTGCTGTGATTGAGCAAAGGTCAGGTGTATTGGTTCTGCCTGTTAATGCAACACGGATAATTGTTGAAACATCGCCGACGTGACCTTTGAATGCATCCGGATTCTGCTTGAATTCCTTAACATTCGGTGTACAGCCCACAGGCTCGCAAAGCGACTTGATTTTTTCAAACCATATGTCCTTGTCGTCATTAACATCAACAATATCCTTATAACGCTCTAAAACCTCAATTGCTAATTCAGGTGTTGCATTGCCTGCAAGCTCATAGTTTTCATTAAAGGTTTCATCATACATATAGCTGATATAGTCAGGGATGTCACTCCACTTAGCTATATCCTTTCTCGGCTTCTTGTTACCGCGGTCAATATTAAGCACTGCCGCTGCATAAGCCTTGTCCTGCTCATAAAGTGAAGCAAGCTGCTGATTATATTCCTTAGCCCATTCATATGACTGCTCAAAAACATTCTCGGCTGTCATCATACTGATAACATTTTTAGAAACGTCTGTCAGCTTTGCAATATCAAACAGTGCACCTGAAACAGACATTTTTTTAGGATTAAACGGAAATTTGTCCAGACCTGCATCCTTATTCGCTCTGCGCCAATCCTCAAAATTCGAGTTAGCAATGGTCATCACATATTCATTCACGCTGTCCTTAGGATAGCCCTCTTCTGCATAGAAGGTGACTGCTGCCTCAGGATCCTTACGCTTTGAAAGCTTTCGTTTACCGCCGTTTTCCTCCTTCATAATAGGAGCAACGTGTGCATATTTAACAGGCTTGAAGCCCAACAGCTTGAAAAGCTGTAAATGCAGCGGAACGGAAGCAATCCACTCATCACCGCGGAAAACATGGGTTGTCCTCATCAAATGGTCATCAATTGCGTGTGCAAAATGATATGTAGGAATACCATCTGTTTTAAGCAGAACAACATCAATAACATTCTCAGGCATTTCGATTTTGCCCTTAATCATATCATCAAAATAGCATTTTTTAGTGATATCACCGGGTGATTTTAAACGTAATGTCCAGGGCTTGCCTGCGTTAATATTTTTCTCTATCTCTTCATAAGAAAGGTCACGGCACTTAGCGTATCTGCCGTAGTATCCCTTAATATCCTCTTTTTCCTGCTGCTGTCGGATTTCATCAATCTCCTCGGCAGAACAGAAGCAGGGATAAGCCAAGCCCTGCATAACAAGTGATTTTGCATAGCATTGGTATATATCTTTTCTATGACTCTGATAATAAGGGCCATAAGCACCGATTTCCTCATCGTCACCAACAACACCCTCATCGGCATTGACACCATATACAGAAAGGCTTTTAAGCATTGAGCCTATAGCACCCTCAACCTTGCGCTTCTGGTCGGTATCCTCAACACGCACATAAAATACACCGTCTGTATTTTTAGCGGTTGTATAAGCAACAATGCAGGTAAACAAATTGCCGAAATGCAAAAAGCCTGTAGGACTTGGAGCAAAACGTGTTACCCTTGCACCTTCCTTTAAATCCCTTACAGGATATAAAGCCTCGTAATCATCAGGGGTTTTATCTATATTCGGAAATAATAATTCCGCAAGCTTGTTATAATCAGTCATATTCTCACCCATATCTGTAAAATTTAGTTTATTAT
>VSOH01000131.1 GCA_009774735.1 Clostridiales bacterium | reverse complement strand
GTGTAATTTTCCTGTCGGAATAATATAATTTTCCTTCTCCGTGCGTGCAGCGGATAAATGCGATGGTGTTGTCCGGATAACGCTCTTTTTCATTTTCATCGCATATATGATAATAGGATTTGTCTGCAAGTATCTGATAAGCACTGGTTATGGATGGTGAAAACCTGGTTTTGTCATTTTGAGCTTCAACAAAAAATGATTCACTTTGATACATAATTAGTCCTCTGTTTCCGATTTGTGTATTTATTATACTGTATTTTGAATTTAATTGCAACTTGATATGTTATATAATGAATAAATAGCGAGGTGTTGTTATGAAGCTTTATTTATTTGACAGAAAATATAAATTAATTCATTTTGAAGACTTAAGCGTGCTCAGTGACGGGGTATGCATTGATAAGTGTGTAAATGTAAGAATGTCAAAAAATGAGATTTTCGTTTTACAGGTTGCTGTGCTGAGCGAAGCTGATGATGTTATTGAAAGTATAAGCACTGACAGCAGACTCATAGTAAGCTGTATAAATACTGATATTGTTGATAAGTACGGAAGAAAAAGTTCTAATACTGTTAAGTTAAAGGCGAACACGATTCAGCCATTATTTTTTACAGTTCAAAAGACTGATGAATGTGCAGAATTTGAAAATGCTGTTATTACAATGAATACCGAAAAGGAAAGCAGAGAATTTACGGTTTGCTTTGAGCTTGCGGATATTCCTGTTGTTAATAACGGATATAATGATTTGTGGAGATTATCAAGGCTTAACTGGCTTAATTCAAGCCTTGCAATTGATGAAACACTTGTAAAGCCCTTTGTTTCACCTGCTTTATCGGATGACTGCTTAGCTGTTCTGGGAAGAGAAATCAGCCTTGGTGACAATGGCTTGCCGCAGCAGGTGTATTCAAAATTTGATGAAGCTGTTCAGCTTTGCAGTGATGTGCAAAAAAAGCTGTTTGCAAAGCCTGCCGAGTTTGTTATTGGTGATTACAGCCTTAACGGCGGACAAACAGAAAGTACAGCTTATAATAACAGGATTGAAAACAGGACCGTTTGTACTGATGATAATATGGATACTGAGATTTTATCCGTGTTAAGATATGACGGACAGATGGAATATTCTGTTAAAATAACGCCTAAAAGGGACTTTACTGTTTCAGATGCTTCACTTAATTTTTACATAAACAAGGATTGTACACGCCTTATGCACGGGCTTGGACACAGGGCATCTGCAGCGGAGAATCTCAGTTTTAAATGGGACAATGATAAGCAGCAGGATTCTGTTTTTATAGGTGCGGTCAACTGTGGTATGCGTGTTAAGTTCAAGGCAGAGAATTACAGGCGTCCGCTGATAAATATATTTTATAAAAATCTGCCCCTTAATGTGCCTGTGACAACATGGGACAATAACGGCAGGGGCGGTATTGATGTAAGGGTAAAAAATTGCTGTACAAATATATGTGCTTATACAGGTGAGTTTGAATTTAAAAAGGGTGAAATAAGGACGTTTAACTTTGAACTGCATTTCACACCTTTCAAGCAGATAGATTATAAAAAGACATTCGGTGTAAGGTATTCGCACAGCAATGACCTCAGGGATGAATATAAGGAAATTGACAGAGCTGCTAAGAACGGACTTAACTATGTTACTTTTCATCAGGGTAATATGATTATGCCGTTTATCAACTATCCTTTCTATGAGGTTGACAGATTAAAAAAGGCTGTCAGCTATGCAAGAGAAAAGGGCATAGGTATAAAGCTCTATTATACTGAGCGAGAACACAGCAATCATATGGCTGAAACCTTTGTTTACAAGGCACTGGGTGATGAAATTATTTTAAGAAAGCAAGGTGTCAGTCATTCGTGGCAGAAGGAAAAGCCGCAGTGGCTTGTTGACAATTTCGGTGCGGACATTATCCCGGGCTGGTTTGTTAAATATAAGCACGGTAAATATAAAAATGACCACGATATTTCATTTATTGTAAGACCTGATACAAGGCTTGATAACTATTATATTGAGGGACTGAACTGGCTGGTTGAAAATGTAGGAATAAAGGGAATATATATTGATGATACCTCCCTTGACAGAACTACGCTTGAACGGGCAAAAAAGATTCTGGATAAAACCGACGGTCTTATTGATATGCATATGTGGAATCACGAAGAGCCGAGAGCAGGCGATGTAAGCTGTCTTAATCTTTATGCAGAGCTTTTGCCGTTTCTGGACAGCATATGGCTTGGTGAAGGCTTTTTCTATAAAAAATATTCGCCTGAATATATGCTTTGCGAGGTTTCGGGCATACCCTATGGCGTCACAGGTCAGATGCTTGAGGGCGGCGGTGATTTTTATGCAGGCATGCTCTATGGAATGAATAATCGTTTTGGCTGGGGATATACAAATGCAGTGCAGATGTATAGAGTCTGGGATGATTTCGGTATTTCCGACAGCAGAATGCTCGGCTACTGGCACAGTGAAAATCCTGTTAAAACAGATAACGAGAATGTGCTTGCAACTGTGTATTTAAAGGAAAATAAAGCTTTGATTTGCCTTTATAATTTCTCGGATAAAAGAGAAGGCTTTTCAATCAAAATAGATAACAAGCTTATGGGATTTTACCCTGCAAGCTCTAAAGAAGTGAAATTTAACAGAAGCCGACAGAAAGCATTCGATATGAATAAGACTGTTACATTGGGTAAGAGAAAAGGTATTATAATTAAGGTTGAAAAATAATATGACTATTGAAGAACAGCTTGAATTAATTGATGAAGTAATTGAAAAAGGAAGGTATAAGGCTGACTGGGCGTCACTTTGCAGTCACAAAACACCTGAATGGTATCATAAAGCAAAACTGGGAATTTTTATTCACTGGGGAATTTACAGTGTTCCTGCTTATGGCAACGAGTGGTATTCACGTGAAATGTATGACAAAACAAAGCCTGCCTATCGTCATCATATTAAAACATATGGTAATCACAGGGACTTTGGTTACAAGGATTTTATACCGATGTTCAAGGCAGAGCGGTTTAATCCGTCGCAGTGGGCAGTACTTTTCAAGAAAAGCGGTGCAAGGTATATTATGCCTGTATGCGAGCACCACGACGGCTTTGCTATGTATAATACAGAATTCAATCGCTGGAACGCTGTTAATATGGGACCCTGCCGAGATATTATCGGTGAGATAAAGCGTGCCTGCGAAAATGAAGGTCTGGTATTCTGCGGCTCAAGCCATAGAGCAGAGCATTACTTTTTTATGAATATGGGCAGAACCATTGACAGTGATGTTCAGGATGAAAGATATGAGGATTTTTATGGTCCTGCTTATTACTGCAAGGAGCTTGCATCACACATAATGCATATTACCGCTTCAAGGTCAAATTCAATTCCGCCGTCACAGGAATTTCTTCGTGATTGGCTTGCAAGAACCTGTGAGCTGATTGATAAATATCAGCCTAAGGTGCTTTACTTTGATTGGTGGATACATAATGATGCCTTTAAGCCTTATTTGAAAAAATTGGCAGCATATTATTATAATCGTGCTGAGGAGTGGGGCTTTGAGGTTACAATTAATTATAAGCACAATGCATTTCTTCCCGGTGCTGCAACCTTTGATGTGGAGCGTGGGGCACTGAAGGATATATCGTCTGTGCCATGGCAGACCTGTACCTCAATTGCAAAAAATTCGTGGGGATATACGGAAAATAATAAATTTAAATCCGTAAGGCACGTTGTTTGTGATTTGATTGATATTGTCAGCAAAAATGGTATGATGCTTTTGAATATCGGACCAAGGGCAGACGGTACAATTACTGATGAGGAAACTGCAGTTCTGCTTGCTATGGGCAAATGGCTTACAGTCAATGGCGAAGGCATTTATGATACTGTACCGTGGAAAGCTTTTGGTGAAGGCAGGGCAAATGTTAAGGAAGGCTTTTTTCAGGACAACAAGGAAAAGGGCTACACACATAAGGATTTTCGTTTTACATATAAAAACGGTTGTGTTTATGCTTTTTGGATGAAACCTAAGAATATGAATAAGGTCAAAATAAAAAGTTTTAAAGCCGTTTCACAGGATGTAATAATAAACCGTGTTGAAATGCTGGGCAGTGGTAAGGCACTGAATTTTGTGAGAAATAAAAAATATATGCAGATTGAGCTTGATTCTGTGCCGCAGGGTGATTTGCCCGTGTGTTTCAAATTGAGCTTGGGTGATGATTATGCGTGTTGACAGATTGGATTTGTATACATCAATCGTGCCGAACAGAAGGCAGTTGATTATACAGGATATGAAATATTATGCCTTTATTCACTATGGTGTAAACACCTTTACAAACCGTGAATGGGGCAGCGGTAGAGAAAATGAAAGCGTCTTTAAGCCTAAAAAGCAGGATGCGGAGCAATGGTGCAGTGCAATTAAGGATGCAGGGATGAAGGGTGTTATTCTGACCTGCAAGCATCACGACGGCTTTTGCCTCTGGCAGACAAAAACGACTGAGCATTCCATTAAGAACAGCCCCTATAAAAACGGAAAAGGCGATGTTGTTAAAGAGGTGTCGGATGCCTGCAAGAAATATGGGCTGAAATTCGGTGTTTATCTTTCACCCTGGGACAGAAATGCAAAGTGCTATGGAAGTGAGCAATATAATGATTTTTATGTTGAGCAGTTAACAGAGCTTTTAACAAATTACGGCGAGATTTTTATGCTGTGGCTTGATGGTGCCTGCGGTGCCAAGGCAGACGGTCAGCCTGTTCAGAAATACGATTTTGAACGTATCTGGGACACTGCCGTTCAATTGCAGCCGAATATTGTGATGTCAGGCTGTGCCCCTGATGTGCGCTGGATTGGAAATGAAAGCGGAAAAACACGTGAGAGTGAGTGGAATGTTGTTCCTAAATTTCAGTATGAGCAGCAGAATTTTGCTGCCAACTGTCAGGACAGTGATGATATGAAGAAATTTCAGAAGCGCTGCGAGGATGTAATGCTTCCTGATATGGGCTCACGTGAATTTTTAAGTAAATTTGATGAATTTATGTGGTATCCTGCCGAGGTTGATGTTTCAATACGAACAGGCTGGTTCTATCATCCTTTGCAGTCCTTTACACTTAAATCACTCAATCATTTAATGAAAATTTATTATAATTCAGTGGGCAATAATTCTTT
>VSOH01000130.1 GCA_009774735.1 Clostridiales bacterium | reverse complement strand
TACTTACAGAGGCAAGAAGCTGTGAGGTTTCGCTGTCCATTACCACAACGGCACCTTTTTCTATACTTTTTGAAGCATCCTCACAGATTTTCTGTATTTCACTGTCAATTGAAATAATCACGCCGTCTTTTGAGTCATAATTATTATCTATAACCTCGGTATTATATCCTGTCAATACTCTGCCAAAAGCATCAACAGAAAAATTCACGGAGAGAGAGCCTATTTCTTCATTATTATAGTATTCAAGCCCTCCGCACTGATAATCAATGATGTGTCTGCAAAGCTGTTCATCGCCCACACTTTCAATTTTTTCAAAAATCTGAATATATTCCGTATCTGCCTTTTTATCAACCTGTCTGATTATAGGATAGCCTTTTGAAAGCTCCTTAGTTATTTCTTTAACTTCATCATCGTCAAAAAGCTTATCAAGCTCTGACATACATTTTTCATTAGGTCTGATAACAGCCATAAAAGATGTAGCATTGTTGTTAAGCTTTTTTCCGCGTCTGTCATAAATATACGGCTTAAGCTTACCTATTTGAAGTGTATAGCTATTATAAGTATCACTGACCTGATATGTTTTAGACATTGCAATATAGCCGCATCTGCCTGCAATTGCAGTAAAAATAAAAATCATTGCTATCATAAGTGCTAAGCTTCTTTTATGCATAAAAATACCCCCGGTTTAGTTTTAACCGAGGGTATAAGTATTATTCACTTCTTTGTCTGCGGAATATAGCATCAGAGGAAACAGGGATATCACACTGGAAGGAATAAGTATTTGTCGCCTTATTTGCAACATCACTGTATTCGCCTGCTGTTTCGTTATAAAGCTCTTTAACCGTAATTTTGTAAGGTTTTTTATCAGGCTCAACAACCTCTAATACATCGCCCTCAAAAAATCTGTTTCGCTGATCAACAATCAGTCTGCCATCTTTATAATTATTATAAAGTGCACAAACATCCCAATTGCGTATATAACCACCTGTATTGAGCACCTGACCATTAACGATAGGTCCGAAGTTAAAGCCTGTTGTGTATTCCCTATGACTCATTTTTTCCATCTCATCAAGAATCCATTGTGATACTTTGAAATCATCTGTAGGATTTTTCAAATATTCATCAATCGCATTTCTGTAAGCGTAGGTTACAATAGCGGTATAATATTCACTCTTTGCTCTGCCTTCAATCTTGAATGAATCAACACCTGCATTCACAAGTTCAGGAATATGCTCAATCATACACAAATCACGTGAGTTAAAAACATATGTGCCGCTGTCATCCTGATTAACAGGAAAATACTGACCCGGTCTTGTTTCTTCAACAAGGTGATATTTCCATCTGCAGGGCTGTGCACAGTCGCCACGGTTAGCATCCCTGCCAACCATATAGTCAGACAGAATGCATCTTCCTGAAAAGCTCATGCACATTGCACCGTGAACAAATACTTCAATCTGTAAATCCTCCGGTGTTTTATCCCTTATGGTTTTAATATCATCAAGTGACAGCTCACGAGCGGTAACAATACGCTTGGCACCCATTTCATAGAGCGTATTTGCTGTCTGGTAATTGACTATACCTACCTGTGTTGACATATGAATTTCAACCTCGGGCGCATATTTTTTTGCCATATCCATTACACCGATATCTGCAATAATAAATGCATCAATACCAATTTGTGCAGCGTATTTCAAAAATTCAGGCAATGCCTCAATTTCATTATTTCTCGGAAGCGTGTTGCAGGTTAAATAAACCTTTTTTCCGTATGAATGAACAAGCTCCACTGCTTTTTTTAATTCATCTGCATTAAAATTTGATGGGTTTGTACGCATTCCAAACTGTTCGCCGC
This sequence comes from Clostridiales bacterium, assembly GCA_009774735.1. Lineage (GTDB taxonomy): Bacteria > Bacillota > Clostridia > Oscillospirales > Acutalibacteraceae > Eubacterium_R. Next base: position 3,326 of record VSOH01000130.1, on the reverse strand, counting down.
CAAGGTAAACAGCATCTGCACCAAATTTCAATGCAAGCTTTAATCTTTCAAAATCACCTGAAGGTGATAACAATTCAATATTTCTCATAATTAAAAATTTAAATAAGGCGCATAAGTATTTGCCTTCTGCTGGAATTCAGGATAGGTTTCTGCTGTATAAAGATTACGCTTATTGTCATGGAAAAAGTAATAATTATTAGTATCAGCAGGATAAAGTGCGGCATCAATTGCATCGATACCCGGATTACATATCGGACCTGCAGGTAATCCAACAACAGTAGAAGAATTAGCAGTGTCGTAATAGGTCAGATAATAATCAGCAGTATGTGCAGCAGTTGATGATAATGCAGGAGAAACCTTATTTTTAATATAATCAGAGGTAGAATCACACTGAAGATTTGGGAAATTCGCCTTATCATTAAGACGATTGTGAATAACTGCAGAAATTTCCTTCATCTGGTCAACATCACCTGCTTCATACTGAATAATTGAAGCGATGGTTATAATATCATACATAGAATAACCAAGCTCTTTGGCACGTTCTCTGTGCTTTTCCGTAATTTTTGAATCACCGTTAGCAAGGAATTTTTTTATAACGGAGCTTGCACTCTCACCAACATAGAAATCATAGGTATCGGGGAAAAGATACCCCTCAAGCCTGTATGGTATCCTTTCATCTGCCTCAAGATTATTAACAAGTGAATATGAAAAATCAATCGTCTGTATAACAGATAATAAAGCAGCCTTATCACACACCTCATGATTTACAAGCTTTTCAACAATCTCAGCAGTTGAAAGTCCCTCAGGGAAAGAGATTCTTACCGTTTCAGCAGTTACATTATTGCCGTGCATTGCCTGCAGCATACCTTCAAGCCCCATTTTGGCGTTAAGGTAATAAACACCTGCCTCATAGCCCTTATCCTCAAAATAAACACCATTACGCCACTGAGGACCAACCTGTGACTCTCTGAATTTTGCAAAAAGCTTACAGAAATTTTTACATTTAATAAGTCCGTTATCAGCAAGCAAATCGACGGCATCATTCATATCATTGAGCTGTTCATTCAGTGTAATCGTAACCGATGAGCTGCTTTTTGTGATAGCAAGAACATCATTCATACAAAGCACTGCATAAATTGAAAGAATCATTGATACGACAATTACAACAATAAAAAATATGTAAGTGCCTGCAATGCTCTGACCTTTTTGAACCTTTGGTGCTTTTCTTTTAACTACTGCAGTCTGTTCAGCAGGTTTTGTTTCCTCCGGCTCTGCAGCAGCCTCCATATTTGAAAAATAAATATCCTTGTTTTCACGGCTGGTCGTATCAGTAGGATTGATACCGCTTTCGTCCAGCTTAAATTCATCATTATCCATTGAAAAATCCTCCCGTTTTAAACAACAATTAAGCCACTTTGAGTAATAATATAGTTAACAGGAATATCATACTCATCCCTTGGCAGATTTTCCTCAATCAATTCATTATAACACACTCCGACAGAAATTAAAGTATTATTTTTTAAAAATCTGTCATAATACCCTTTACCGTAGCCAAGACGGTAACCGCTCTTGTCGTAGGAAATTGCAGGAACAATGCAGATTGAATCAGAAAAATCGGTAACCTTTTCACATTTATTTATATCAGGCTCACGAACACCGAAAAATCCGGATTTTAAATCATTCATTGCATTAATATAATAAAACTCCATATTACCGCTATCATCGGTACATATAGGCAGTGCGGCTTTTTTGCCAAGCAGCAGTGCGTCGTTTATGCATTCATCAAGATTTATTTCATCGTCAAGACCGGCATAAAAAAGCACCTGTTTTGACTCGAGATACAAATCACTGCAAATTAAATTTTCTCTGATAAATTCGTCGCTCTGTGCCTTTTTTTCAAGATTTTTTCTCTTTGCTTTTAATTCTTTTCTAAGCTCTTTTTTTATCTGCATTGTATGGTTTCCTTAATTTTAACGGCAGTTTCCTTATCAGTCAGCATTTCAACAATTTTTAAGCCAAATTCAGTAGCAACACCGGCACCTTTAGCAGTAATGAAATTGCCGTCAGCTACTACATAGTTGTCTGAAATAACAGCACCCTCTAAATCCTTTTCAAAGCCGGGAAAAGCAACAGCATTTTTACCCTTAAGCAAACCCTTATGACCAAGGATAGAAGGAGCAGCACATATTGCACATATCAGCACATTATCACCTGCAGCTTTTTCAATTGCTGACTGAACAATCTGATTATTTTCAAGATTCAGTGTACCCGGCATACCTCCCGGAAGAATTATTGCATCCGTATGGTCATATACAAATTCATCAATAGTTATATCAGCATTAACCGCAACACCGCAGGAGGAAGTGACAGTGCTCCCTGTAACGCCAACTGTTTTAACATCAATTTTTGCACGTCTTAACATATCAACAGGAGCAAGAGCCTCAATTATCTCAAATCCATCTGCTAAAAATAAAAAAACCATATCAATCACCTTTCACAAATGCAAGTGCAAACGGCTTTTCTAAAGAACAGCCGTCAAAGAGATATTCTTTTATTTCACTGCACTCATTAAATTCTATATTATCAATTTCAATAATTTTATTAAAATCTCTTCTTTTATAATATTCGACAAGTTCATCATCAGCCGGAATCAGAAGTACATTCTTATATGCATTCACAACATACTTCAGCAGAGCCGACATATACCCCATCCCTCTGCTTTGCTTGGATGTACAGGCAGCATAAACATATTTATATTTTGTATCATTAACAACAGCGTCAACCAAAAACAGCATTGAACACAGCTCATTATTATCAGATAAGGTCAATACACTTTTATGCATGCAATTATCAATAAAAAACTGTATATCATCTTCTGTATCACCGAATGCTTCCTTCCAAAGAAGAAAAATCGATTTATCATAGCTATTGGTTTCAATAATACTAACCATTATATGCTGCAGCACCTTTTTTCAGTAATATTTCTGGATTATAGGACTGCTTGGCTTTTCTAAGCCCTTCAATCCCTAAATCCTCTTCCCTGTTAACAAACTGATAATCCATTAAACAGTTCTTTGTAAACTCCTGATTAATTATCGGATATGCACCCTGTATTTCAGGAGGCGCCTTTTCAAAATGAGTTACAAACAATTCTTCAGAATGTCTTTCGCCCATTGTATATGCAATTGCTTTACCGTCAACCTTTAATATTCCTCCGACAAAGCCAAGCTTATCATAATTTTCAAAAGCAGTAAGAACAGCTTAAAATTCAAATGAGTAATCAGAATCATCTTCGTGCGTAGTAATCAAGATTGAATGCAGCGCAA
>VSOH01000013.1 GCA_009774735.1 Clostridiales bacterium | reverse complement strand
TATTTAATGTAATTATTTTGAAGTGAGGAGGTTGATTAAATGGAGAGTTTAATCATTGTTATGATATGTCTGCCGTTTGTCAGTGCACTGCTTCTTGCACTGTTCAAAAACAATACTGCAAGACAAATCATAACTTACGCAAGCTGTGCAGGTATTATTGGACTTGCTGTTACTTTTGCAGCAAAATATTTTTCCGCAGGCAGCACTCAGCTTAGCTTCTTTACTGAAACAAAAGCAGTTGACTATGCTATGATTGGCATCGAGTCCTTTCTTGTAGTATTAATAACTGTACTCAGTATCAAGTATAAGCAATACTATGCAGCACTATTATCAATAGTGCAGACAGCACTTATGTTCTGGTACGAGCTTGGCGGCAAGGAACCGCACCAGCAGATCAGCAAAATATTTGTTGACCAGCTCACTGTAATTATGGTTCTTATTGTTGCAGTAATCGGCTCACTAATCACAGTATATGCCTGTGGTTATATGAAGGATTACCACGAACACCATAAAGAATTTAAAGACAGACGAAGATATTTCTTCTCTCTGCTGTATGTATTCCTTGGTGCAATGTTCGGCTTAGTACTTTCAAACAGTCTTATCTGGATGTACTTCTTCTGGGAAATCACCAGCGTTGTATCCTTCCTGCTTATCGGCTACACAAGAACTGCCGAGGCAATACACAACTGCTTCAGAGCACTCTGGATGAACCTTTTAGGCGGCTGCGGCTTTGCTGTGGGCATTGTAATTGCAGGCATACAGTTTAACGTAACAGATATGCAGAGTCTTATTCTCTGCGACGGAAAGCTTATTGTTGTTCCTGCTATTCTGCTTTCTTTTGCAGCACTTACAAAAAGTGCACAGATGCCTTTCTCAAAATGGCTCCTTGGTGCAATGGTTGCTCCCACACCATCATCAGCACTCCTTCACAGTGCCACAATGGTTAAGGCAGGCGTTTATCTGCTGTTAAGACTTTCACCAATTCTCGGTGATACATATGCAGGCTCAATGGTTTCACTTGTAGGCGGCTTTACCTTCCTTGTTATGTCAATGCTTGCAATCACAGTCAGCGACGGCAAAAAGGTACTGGCTTATTCAACAATTTCAAACCTCGGCTTAATCACTGCCTGTGCAGGCGTTGGTGCTAAGGAAACTGTATGGGCAGGTATGTTCCTGATTATCTTCCACGCTATTTCAAAATCACTTCTGTTCCAGACAGTGGGCTCTATTGAAAATGCAACGGGCTCAAGAGATATTGAAACAATGCACGGTCTTGTACGCCGTCATCCTTATCTTGCGTGGACTCTCGTTATCGGTATTGCAGGTATGTTCCTTGCACCGTTTGGTATGCTCATTTCAAAATGGGCAGCACTGAAGGCATTTGTCGACTGCGGTTCAATAATTTTAGTACTGTTTGTATGCTTCGGTAGTGCTACAACTCTTTTCTACTGGATGAAATGGATTGCAACAGTGCTTGCTTCAAAGAACAATGACGTTAAGGCTAAGAATACCACATCAGCCAATCAGTGGACATCAATATTAATCCACTCTGCACTTATGATTACACTTTGTGTAACATTCCCATTCCTTTCAAGCAAGGTAATTATCCCTTATATTGATGTTGTGTTCAACAACGCAACTGCCGTTATTTCCAATGATAATATAGTTATTATGGTTATTATGCTTGTAGCAATTTTCTTAGTGCCGGGTGCTGCATGGATGACTGCCAAAGAAACACGATACAAAAAAGCACCGCGTTACATCAATGGTGTTAACGCAGGTGACCAGATGAACTATATTGATTCTATGGGCGAAAAGAAGCGCTTCTTCCTTGCGAACTGGTATATGGAGGATATATTCGGTGAAAAGAAGCTTTGGAATCCGTCAATTGTTATTTCAATATTAATCATTGTTGCCTTAATGGTTATTTCAATAGGAGGTGCATTCTGATGAGTAGTACATTAAAAATAGTTATTTGTATTGCAGCGTACATTATTTTTGCACCAATCCTCGGCGGATTAACCTCAGGTATTGACAGAAAAATTACTGCACGTATGCAGGGCAGACAGGGTCCCCCTGTGCTTCAGCCCTTCTATGATGTAATTAAGCTTCTGAAAAAAGAAACTGTAGTTGTCAACCACGTACAGATTTTTTACTTAATCACATTCCTTGTATTTGTTATTTTTACAGGCTGTCTTTTCTTCGGCGGATTTGATTTGCTGCTTGTATTCTTTGCACTCACAACAGCTAACCTTTTCTTAATCCTTGCCGCAACCAGCAGCCACTCACCATACGCAAATATGGGTGCGAACAGAGAAATGATGCAGATGCTTGCATATGAGCCGATGGTACTTTTAACAGCAGTTGGCTTTTATCTTGCAACAGGCACCTTCAAAGTAAGAGAAATTATTGCCAGTGACGCTGTACCTGCAGTCGTTCTTTTACCCGGTGTATTTATCGGCTTTGTATTCATTCTTACAATCAAGCTCAGAAAGCATCCTTTTGATCTGGCAACAAGCCATCACGCTCACCAGGAAATGGTAAAGGGTATTACCACTGAGTTTTCAGGCGAGATGTTTGCTATTGTTGAAATTTCACACTGGTATGAAAATGTTTTTTTAATGGGTGTTGTAGGTCTGTTCTTCCTTAACTCAAGCTGGTGGACAGCCCTTCTTGCACTTGCAGCAATATCTGTTACATACTTTGTTCTGATACTTGTTGATAACACAAATGCAAGAATGAAATGGAAGAATATGTTCAAAAACTCATGGATTACAACAATCATTATCGGTGCACTGAACGTATTTATTCTTGAAGTATTTGTTAAGGGGGTGCAGTAAATGGCTGACATAACGAAATCACCCTGGATTATGCACTATGACGGAACAAGCTGCAACGGCTGCGATATCGAGGTTCTTGCCTGTCTGACACCGCTTTACGATGTTGAGCGTTTCGGCGTAATTAACACAGGTAATCCTAAGCACGCTGATATTCTTCTTATAACAGGCTCTGTTAACGAGCAGAATAAGGATGTTGTTGAACAGATTTATGAACAGATGTCCGAGCCAAAGGTTGTCTGTGCAATCGGAATCTGTGCATGCAACGGCGGTGTATTCAAGGACTGTTATAATATTTTAGGCGGTGTTGACAAGGTTATTCCCGTTGACATCTATGTTCCAGGCTGTGCTGCAAGACCTGAGGCAATTATTGACGGTGTTGTTAAATCATTGGCACTGTTAAAGGAAAAAAGCAAAAAGCTTAAGGAGGGCAAATAATGAGCGAAGCATATACACTTGAAACAGTAGATATTGAAACTCTTTATAAAATTGCTCTTGAAAGGCAGCGCTCAGGCTACCGTCTGGCACAGATTTGTGCCACAGCCTTTGAGGGTTATAATGAGGTAATCTACTCATTTGCACTTGACTATGTATTTGAGAATTATAAAATAATCGTTCCGATTGAAGCTGAAATCAATACTATATCCGACTTCTTCCCATCAGCAATGCTGTTTGAGAACGAAATGAAGGAGCTGTTTGGCGTTCAGATAAAATCAATTAATCCTGACTATCAGGACAAGCTCTACAGAATTGCAGTAAAAACGCCTTTCAAAAAGGAAGTCAAGGATGCAGTTAAGGTAGTAAAAAAAGATGAGGAGGTACAAGGCTAATGGGTGAAAGATCAATCGTTCCGTTCGGGCCTCAGCACCCCGTACTTCCTGAGCCTATTCACCTTGATCTGGTTCTCGAGGATGAAAAGGTTGTTGAGGCAATCCCTTCAATCGGCTTTGTTCACAGAGGTCTTGAAAGCCTTGCCGATAAAAGAGATTTTAACGACTATCAGTATGTTATTGAAAGAATCTGCGGTATCTGTTCTTTCAAGCACGGAATGTGCTACTGTGAATCAATTGAAAAAATATTCGGTGCAGAGGTGCCTGAAAGAGGTAAGTTTCTTCGTACCATCTGGGGTGAAATGAGCCGTATCCACTCTCACCTGCTGTGGCTTGGTCTGCTTGCCGATGCATTCGGCTTTGATGCACTATTTATGCAGTGCTGGAGAATGAGAGAAAAGGTGCTTGATATGTTTGAAGCATCAACCGGCGGCAGGGTTATTTTCTCCGTCAACAAAATCGGCGGTGTGCTCAGAGATATGGATTCATCCATGCTGAAAAACTTTGTTGATATCTTCAGCAGTATGGAAAATGACCTTAAAAGACTTACAAAAACATTCCTTAATGATTACACTGTTTGCTCAAGATTAAAGGGTGTCGGCATTCTCACAAAAGAGGATGCAATCCGTCTTGGTGCAGTAGGCCCTATGGCAAGAGCATCAGGAATAGAAATTGATATCCGTAAAACAGGCTATGAGGCATACGGCAATATTGATTTTAATATCATCACTTCAAATGAATGTGACGGCTATGGCAGATGCGCTGTTCGTATCGGTGAGCTGTTCCAGTCAATCCATATTATAAAGCAGCTTGCTGATAAAATCCCACAGGGTGATATTGCAACACAGGTTAAGGGCAATCCAAACGGTGAAGCCTTTGTAAGAGCCGAACAGCCACGAGGCGAGGCTATTTATTATGCAAAGGCAAACGGAACAAAATTCCTTGAAAGATTCAGAGTTCGTACTCCCACCTTCACAAATATCGAATCACTTATTCATATTCTGCCGGGCTCAGAACTTGCTGATGTTCCGCTTCAGATTCTTACAATCGACCCTTGCATAAGCTGTACTGAAAGATAGGAGGTAACAATTATATGTCTATAATGGATTTTTCAATCACTGCATTAAAGAACTTATTTTCAAAGCCTGCTACCTCTCAGTACCCTGCTGTACCTAAGGAATATCCTGAAAGAAGCAGAGGTCACGTTGAGATTGATATTGATAACTGCATTATGTGTGGTATCTGCTCACGCAAATGTATGAGCGGTGCAATCAAGGTTGACAGAGCAACTAAAACCTGGTCAATCGAAAGAATGGGCTGTGTTCAGTGTCAGGCTTGTGTTAATGCCTGCCCTAAAAAATGCTTAACAATGGCTAAGGGCTACACCGAGCCGTCTGCAGAAAAAACTGTTGATACATACAGCCAGCCTATCCCGGAGCCTGTTAAGACTGAGGAAGCACCAGAAGCTGCTGCACCAGCAACAGGCAAAATCGCAAACGATATGTCAAAATGTATTCTTTGCGGTCTTTGTTCAAGAAAGTGCCCACAGGAATGCATTACTGTTGACAGAAAGGAAACAAAAACCTGGTCAATTGACAGGGATGCCTGCGTTCAGTGCGGTGCCTGCATTGACGCCTGCTTAAAGTTTAAAGCCCTGTCATTCACAGAGGATGACGGAGAAAAGGGTGTTGTTACCCTAACAAAGGAATAATTCTTATGACAAAAGCATTAACCTTTTCAGGCATTGTTCAGGGGATCGGTTTCAGACCCACTGCCCTGCGTATTGCCAACACCCTCGGTGTTAAGGGTCAGGTTAAAAATTCAGGTGGTAATGTTGAGCTTATTATCACCGGCGATAATAAGGCGTTGGACGAATTTGTCCAGCGCCTTGCTGTATTGTTTGATATAAAAAGCTATAAAAGTAAAGAAATTAGCGATATAAATTTTGATGATTTTAAAATAGTACATTCTGATTTTGATAAAAACACCCCCTTTCTCACACCCGACCTTGCCACCTGCAAGGACTGTGAAAAAGAGCTTAAAGACGAACATAACCGCAGATACAGGCATCCTTTTATAAGCTGTATCAACTGCGGACCAAGATATACAATAATGAATACCCTGCCCTATGACAGGGAAAACATAACAATGTCACCTTTTGAAATGTGTGATGAATGTAAGAAAGAGTACACAACTGCTGATGACAGACGATGCCACGCACAGACCATTGCCTGCAACGAATGCGGACCTGAACTGAGTATGACTATTGATGATGCAGTAAAGCATTTGAACAACGGCGAAGTTATTGCCATCAAGGATATAGGCGGCTATCACTTAGCCTGCAAAACAGGAACACCCGCTGCTGTTAAAAAAATAAGAGAGCTTAAGGGGCGTGAAGCTAAGCCCTTTGCAGTAATGTTTAACAGTATTCATGATATTCAAGAATACTGCAAAATCAATAATAAGGAAAAAGAATTGCTCTTATCCCCTGCCCGTCCTATTGTTCTGCTTGAAAAAATCAAGGATTTCGATTATAGTATATGTGGGGACAGTGATTACATTGGTGCATTCCTGCCCTGCAATCCTGTTCAGATTATGCTGATTGAAAAGGCTTCTCCCCTTGTTATGACCAGTGCAAACATCAGCGGTGAGCCGATTATCATTGACGATAATGAAATAATGAAATTCGGTGTACCCGTTCTTTCACATAACAGAGAAATACTTACACCACTTGATGACAGTGTTCTTGCTGTTAACAACGGCAAAACGCAGTTTATCAGACGAGCAAGAGGTTATGTGCCGCTTGCAATTGATATTGGCAAAAAAGCAGAGTGTGATACGCTGCTTATGGGCGGTGATCTTAAAGCAGTATTCGGCTTTCATCGTGATAATTATGTGTTCTTAAGCCAGTATTTCGGCGATTTAGAAGACAGTGCCGTATTTGATTGCTATAAAGAGAATATAAAAAGATTCGCAGCACTGCACAGCTTTAGTATGGATAAGGTAGTATGTGACAAGCACCCTGCCTATTACTCCTCAAATATTTATAATGCTGACCTGAAGGTGCAGCACCATATAGCACATATAGCGTCGGTTTTGGCTGAACACAAGCTTGAGGGCGAGGTTTTAGGCTTTGCCTTTGACGGAACAGGCTACGGCGATGACGGTGCAATCTGGGGCAGTGAGGTATTTCTTTTTGACGGCAGAAGCTTTAATAGAAAGGCTCATCTTGATTACACTAAAATGCTCGGCTCCGACGAGATTTCAAAGAATGCCGATTTGGCTTTAGACTGTTATCTTGGCGGAAATCCGATCATTGACAAAGCAATAGAAAATAATATAAATACCGTTAGCAGCTCAAGTATGGGCAGGCTGTTTGATGCAGTGGCTTCACTGCTTGATATCAGGCATTATAATAGCTATGAGGGTGAATGTGCAATCGCACTTGAAAGCTGTGCAAAAAAGGCTGTAAGTGCCTTTAAATTAACACCTTCATTAAACCCTAAGGAAATACTTGAACAAATACAAAAAGCTAAAAATAAGGCTTCTGCGGAAAGTATTGCTCTTGGTTTTCACTTCATGCTGAGTGAACTGATACTGAACATTGCAAATAAATATAAAATAACACAAATTGCTCTGAGCGGCGGTGTCTTCAACAACAGATTATTAATGGAAAACACGGCTCGACTTTTGGAGCAGAATGGATATAAAGTATATACGAACGAGCTTGTGCCCTGCGGTGACGGATGTATCGCCCTTGGTCAAGCTTATATGGCAAGTCTGGAGGAATAAAAATGTGTGTTGCAGCACCCGGTAAGGTGATTGAAATAAATGGTGACACTGCTGTTATTGATTACAACGGCAACAAAGTTAATGCCAACAAAGGAATAGTAGATATAAAAATCGGTGATTATGTGCTTGTTCACGCAGGACTTATTATTCAGGTATTGCCTGAGGATGAAGCAAAAAATATGCTTGAGCTGTTTGAGGAGCTGAGTGAGCTGTAATGGATATTAAGGATATAATTCAATATTTGAGCGAATATGATGGTACGCCGCTTTCATTTATGGAGGTTTGCGGCACACATACTGCCGCTATAAGCGAAAACGGTATTCCATCCATACTCAGTGATAAAATCAGGCTGATAAGCGGTCCAGGCTGTCCTGTATGTGTTACTGCCTCAGGATATATTGACAGACTATGCGAGCTTGCGTTAACACCGGATACCTGCGTTGTAACCTTTGGTGATTTAATACGTGTCCCCTCTTCAAGCACAAGCCTGCAGGAAATCAAATCAAAGGGCGGACGTGTTCAGATGGTCTACTCCCCTTTTGAAATTACAGAACTTGCAAAGGCTGAGCCTGAAACAAAATTTGTATTTGCAGCGGTTGGATTTGAAACCACAACACCGATTTATGCCGTTTTACTTGATAAAATCATAAGTGAAAACATGAATAATATAAAGCTCCTTACTGCACTGAAAACTATGCCAAAGGCAATCGAAAGCCTTTGCGAAATGAGCGGTAAAATTGACGGTTTTATCGCACCCGGGCATGTCAGTGTTATCACAGGTGCAAATGAATTTGTACCGCTTGCTGAAAAATACAAACTGCCCTTTGTTGTAAGCGGCTTTAAGGGGGAGGAGCTTTTAGCAGCTATATATGCCCTCATCAAGCTGAACAACAAAGGCAAGGTGCTTAATCTTTACAAATCTGCCGTTACGGACAATGGCAATCAAAAAGCGAAAGAGCTTGTTGACAAATATTTTGAGCCCTGCAACGCTTACTGGCGTGGCATCGGCGAAATACCGGACTCCGGTATAGCACTGAAAAAGGAATATAAAAAATTTGACGCAGGCAGCAAAAATCTTACCGAAGACAACAAAAAGAATAAAGCCTGCAGATGCGGCGAGGTTATAACAGGCTTTGTTTCACCTACCGAGTGTCCCCTTTTCAAAAAGGTTTGTACACCCGAAAACCCGCAGGGTGCCTGTATGGTGTCAAACGAAGGCTCCTGCTTTCACTACTACATTAACAACAGAGGTTAACTATGAAAATTACACTTGCTCACGGCAGCGGTGGTAAATCTACTACAGAGCTGATTGATAAGATATTTGCCAAGCATTTTGCAAACCCGATACTGAATATGATGGAGGACAGCGCTGTTGTTGACGGCAACTCAAAAATTGCCGTTACGACCGACTCATTTGTTGTTACTCCGGTTATTTTCAAGGGCGGTGACATCGGCAGGCTGTCTGTCTCCGGAACGGTTAACGACCTTTTAATGCGCGGTGCCAAGCCTAAATACATTACATCTGCATTTATCATTGAGGAGGGTGCTGACAGCGAGCTTCTTGAACAGATTGTCAAATCAATGGCAGAAACTGCAATGGAAGCAGGCGTTACTGTTATCTGCGGTGATACCAAGGTCATTGAAGGCAGCGGCGGTATTTACATTAATACCACAGGCGTAGGCTTTGTTAAGGAAAGCACCGATATTGTATCCACAAATCTGAGAGAGGGTGATGCGGTAATCATCAGCGGCAACACCGGCGATCACCACGCAACTATCCTTTCAGCCCGAATGGGCATTGAAAATAATATTAAAAGCGACAATGCCCCCCTTGTTGAAATGGTTGAAAAAATGCTGAAGGCAGGCATTGAGCTGCATTGTATGCGAGATGTCACCCGCGGCGGACTCGGCACAGTTTTAAATGAGCTTGCAAAGGCATCTCACGTCAATATTGAAATTAAAGAGGACAGCATACCTGTTGACAGCGAGGTTAAGGCATTTGCTAAAATCCTCGGTCTTGACATCATGCATATGGGCAACGAGGGTAAGCTGATTGCAGTTATGCCTCAGGCTGATGCTCAGAAAGCTGTAGAAATTATAAGAAGCTCTAAATATGGTGAAAATGCCGAAATAATAGGCACAGTAAAAAAAGGTGAGGGTGTTACACTGATTACACCAATCGGCGGCAAGCGACATGTCAATGTGCTTTACGGCGAGGGTCTGCCAAGAATTTGCTGATTCATTAAAGGAGATAAAGCTATGAGTACTACGCGCACAAAAATGACAGGTAGAAAAACCGTAAGTATTGAAATTGCAGCAAAGAAACTGAAATCAGAGCTGAATGCAGAGCTTATAGAAGAAAGTGTTTGCAGGTTAGATGACAAAGCAACAGTCATTCTCCTTGTATTTGAAAAATATTTTATGCGAAACGGCAGCTATGCAGGATTGACTGTACAGCTTATTGAAAACGAAAATCTGCAGATTGCAAATATCATTGCGTCTGCCGGCGGTGAAGGAATCTTCAATATAAGCTGGGGTGCAAATTCCGATTTTGCTTATGCGGCAGAAAATATTCTTGCTAATAACGACTTTATACGGAATAAAAACAATTAAAATTAACTACAATGGTACTGTGGTTTGAAAATCTGACCCACAGTACCATTTTTTGTATACAACAGGAATAACATCAGATTTGTCAAGACACTACAGCTTGTGGTGTTTATTAACAGATTGTAAATCTCGAGTGCATATATGCTAAATTTATTGAATTCTGGCACAATATGTGGTATAATATAGTCAATGCAAAACAAAAATTTTGCATAAGCATTATATAATGTGAATAAAAAGCAGGAGGTGATTTCAATGGTTGAATTATCACAGACAACAATTTATATATTGTGGGCAGTTCTTATTGTGGGCTTTGGAGTACTCGAGTCCATCACTGCTCAACTGGTTTCAATATGGTTTATGATAGGTTCTATTGCCTCGCTCATAGCAGCGCTTTTAGGTGCGGGAATACCTACGCAGCTAATCATATTTATAGCGGTTAGTGCTTTGACTCTTGTTATCACAAGACCGCTTGTTAAAAAATATATTCACCCGACAAGGCAGTGCACCAACGCAGACAGAGTTATCGGTCAGACCGGCATTGTTACCGAGGATATCAATAATATCGAGGGCATGGGTCAGGTCAAGGCTGACGGTAAAATCTGGACTGCCAGAGCAGCAGACAACAGCATAATACCAAAATCCAATGAGGTAATAATAGAAAAGATTGATGGTGTTAAGCTTATTGTCAAAAACAAAAACTAAAAATGAATAAGGAGAAATTTTATGGCACTATTTATTATCTTGGCACTTGTTGCTATTGCAATTATTGCACTTGTATTAACAAACATCAGAGTTGTACCGCAGTCAAAGGCATATGTTATTGAAAGACTCGGAACATACTTTTCAACCTGGCAGACAGGACTTCATGTTAAAATCCCCTTCTTTGACAGAATTGCAAAAATTGTTTCACTCAAAGAGCAGGTTGTTGACTTCAAGCCACAGCCGGTTATCACAAAGGATAATGTTACAATGCAGATAGATACTGTTGTGTTCTATCAGATTACCGACCCTAAGCTTTATACCTATGGTGTTGAAAGTCCGATTTCAGCTATTGAAAATCTTACCGCAACAACACTGCGTAACATTATCGGTGAGCTTGAGCTTGACTCAACACTCACATCCCGTGACACAATCAATGCAAAAATCAGAGTTATTCTTGACGAGGCAACTGACCCATGGGGTATTAAGGTTAACAGAGTTGAGCTTAAAAACATCATTCCTCCTCGTGAAATTCAGGATGCGATGGAAAAACAGATGAAGGCAGAACGTGAAAGACGTGAGTCTATCCTCCGTGCAGAGGGTGAAAAACAGTCGAGAATTCTTGTTGCAGAGGGTCACAAGGAATCTAAAATTCTTGAGGCTGAAGCTGAAAAGCAGTCAGCAATACTCCATGCAGAGGCTGTTAAGGAGGCTAAGGTGCGTGAAGCTGAGGGTGAGGCTGAAGCTATCCTTAAAGTACAGCAGGCTACCGCAGATGCAATCAAGCTCCTCAACGATGCTGATGCAAACGATGCAGTTGTTAAGCTTAAGGCACTTGAGGCATTCGCAAAGGCTGCTGACGGTCAGGCAACAAAAATTATTATTCCGTCTGAAATTCAGGGCCTTGCAGGTCTTGCAGAAGGAATTGTTGAAACAGCAAAGAAATAATTCAATACAAAAAACAAACAGCCCCTTTGGAGACATCCAAAGGGGTTAAATTATTGCTTGAATTATTTAAAAATATCAATTACCTCTAATTCTTTATTACTGCTCATATCGTACTCAATAAGCTGCAGTGTTTTCATCTGCCAATTTGAATCAGCCTTCAGGAATAAGATTGAACTGTCCTTTTTCAAATAAAAAAGGCTTGTTAAATATGTATCACCTATGGCCTGCGTAAGCTGCTTGTTTTCCTCATCGGTAAATTTCGGCACAATAAACGCCTCGTCCTCAATATCTCCGGCAAAAATATTCAGCTTGCCTGACGAAAGATTATATTCATAATTCTTCTGTTCATCAAATAACATTATAAATATCCGCTTACCGTCCTTTGCACCTCTGTAACCGCAAAAACGGCTTGTGATTTCACCTATATCCTCAAAACGAACACGTCGGGTTATCTTTTCCTCTTTATAGTTGTAGGCCAGTATTCCGAAGGTGCCCTGCATTATAATTTTTTCATCATCACCATAGAGGATTTCAGGCATCTCGGCACCGATATTCAAATCCTGAATATCAGACAAATCAATGCTGCTTTCCTTCTCCGCTGAACAGGAGATAAATGTAAGCGAAACAATTAATGCAATTACAGATACTAAGGCTTTTCTTTTTAACATCATATAATATCTCCCCTTATCCATATCAAAACATACAGCATATATTTTGGTGACAAACAATAATAATTATTTCAATTCATTTATATCTCTGTCAATTTCACTATCTTCCAGCACAGTCAAATTCTCATAAGGATAACTGCACATTACACTATCCAAAAATTTCACACCGCAAAAATATTTGCATATAGATGTATTTTTTACGGCACACTTATGCTCATTTGTATTTTCAGCTTCATTCCAAGGACATGATGAATTGCCGAATGACGCATTGCTGAAATCAATGTCCATATTAGATCCGATTATAGCTTTAATTTTATCATTCATATATATTCCTTCCATTCTTTTAATATAATGTCCACAATATCTTCAATCGGTAAAGCTGCATCAACTTCAATAACCGAACACTTTATAAATTGCATCTGTTTTGCCATATGACTTTCATCTCTTGACAAAACTTTATTGTGAAATTTCTGTTGAGAGTCATACAAATCCCCGCCCTCTAATACTCTGTCGCCAAACTTATCATATTCACGATTTTCAATTCGTTTCATTCTTAAATCAAGTGGTGCACTTAATACAACAGCAAGCTTGCACATTGAAGGTATCTCTCTGCCCCAATCACAATTAACAGTTGCCAATACAAAATCGCCGTGCTTATGAATGTCATTCAGCATTAACTGTCTTGTTTCCTCAAGAGTATGAAATTTTGAATACGGCGTATCACTTTTGATAAAATAGTAATCCTCCACATCCATACTATAATAATTCAATCTATCAGCAAGTATTTTACATACTGTGGATTTCCCGCTGCCGTTTAAGCCTGTAATTAAAATTCCGTCAGGCAATAAAATACACCTCTTATCTTGATATATTTTAATTTCTACTGTATTATTTTTTTATTGATTGTATCAGCGAATCAGAATTCCTTTCATAATGATTCCCCCTTTATTGAATAACGGTAAAAAACTAAAATATCAAACTATGTTAACGCTTATTATCTCAATTTAAGTATAAAAGAAATCACAAAATTTGTCAAATCTATTTGTTGTTTTTTGCAAGCAAAGAATTTAACCATAAAATATCCGGACACAATATGTAAATTGTGCCCGGATGTTCATCTCAATCATTCACTTTTTCTCAAGCCTTGCAAAGTTTGCCATCATCTTTTTCGTTCCTGCTTTGTCAAATGCAATTTCCATAAGAATGTCACCGCCCATCGGCTGGAGGGAAAGGATTGTACCTGTACCGAAGGACTTATGTAAAACAGTATCGCCAACCTTATAATCAGCAGTCGGCTTTGCTGCAGAATTGCCGGCCTGACCGAACTTACGTGCACCAATGCTGGATGATGCAGTATGTGTAATTTTGCTTTTTCCGGTTGCCGGTACTTTATAGGTTTTGGTTGAAACATCCTCTGTAACCGTTATAGGAATTTCACGGAGGAAGCGTGATGCCATATTGCGGTTTGTTGTACCATAGAGCATACGCTGCTGTGCATTAACGAGATAGAGCTTTTCCTTGGCACGGGTAATACCAACATAAGCAAGTCGGCGTTCCTCCTCAAGCTCCTCCTCACTGAACATACACTGAGCACCCGGGAAAATACCTTCCTCCATACCGGGTATGAAAACAACAGGGAACTCCAGACCCTTTGCAGAATGGAGGGTCATAAGCACAACAGAATCCTCATCCTCATTATATGAATCAATATCACTGATAAGTGCTACATCCTCCAAAAAGGCGGACAAATCAGGCTCCTCGCTCTCCTCCTGATACTTGATGAACATTGAGGAAAGCTCTTTGATATTATTCGCTCTGTCTTCAAAGGTTTCGGGATCCTCATTAAGATAATCCATATACTTTGTAGTTTCAAGCACCTCCTGCAAAAGGTCAGGCAACGGCATTTTATCCTCAAGGCACTTCTGGAAATGAGCAATCATATCCGTAAATCCAATAAGCTTTGAGGCACTGCGTGAGGTTTTCTGAAACTCATCTGCACGCTGACAAACCTCAAAGGCTGAAAGTCCAAGACCTGCGGCAATTTCCATAACATTACCGAACATTGTATCACCAATCTGACGCTTTGGTACATTGATAATACGCTGCAGTCTTACATTGTCGGCAGGATTGTTAATAACTGCCATATAGGAAATAATATCCTTGATTTCCTTTCTGTCAAAGAAACGGTGTCCGCCGATAATTCTATGGGAAATACCGCTTTTGGTTAGCATAATTTCAAGATTTCTTGACTGGGCATTCATTCTGTAAAGAATTGCATGGTCGCTGAGCTTTCTTCCGTCTTTAACATTTTTAAGTATTTCATCAATTATAAATGCCGACTCGTCACTCTCATTCACAGCAGTGTTGAAAACAATCTTGGCACCTTCGCCTGAACGGGTAAACAGAGTTTTTCCCTTACGGTTTTTATTGTTTGCAATAACTGCATTGGCAGCGTCAAGAATATTCTGGGTTGAACGATAATTTTCCTCAAGTCTGATAACAACTGCACCCTTATAATGCTGTTCAAAGGACAGAATATTTTCAATTGTTGCACCACGGAAGCGGTAAATACTCTGGTCATCATCACCGACAACACAGATATTTTTATATTTATCCGCAAGCAGAGAAGTCAGCACATACTGAGCGTGGTTTGTATCCTGATACTCATCAACCATAACATATTTAAACTGATTCTGATAAAGCTCTCTGACCTCATCATTTTCTCTTAACAGCTTAACCGTATAATAAATTATATCATCAAAATCCATGGCATCGCTTTTTTTCAGCTCGCTCTGATAAAGCTCGTAGCACTGTGCAATTTTAGCCTTGCGGAAGTCATTGATTGTTGATGCTTTATATTCATCAGGGTCAATAAGGCTGTCCTTAGCCCTGCTGATTTCACCGAGTATTGATTTATGGTTAAGGAACTTGTCCTCAATACCAAGCTGCTTTTGACATTGCTTCATTACCCTTTTCTGGTCGTCGGTATCATATATAGTAAAATGATTTGTAAAGCCTAAATATTCGCCGTATCGGCGCAGAATTCTTGCACAGCAGCTATGAAATGTATACGCCCATATGCTGTTCGCCTCATCACCGATTGCTTTAACAAGTCTTTCTCTGAGCTCACCTGCTGCCTTATTTGTAAAGGTAATCGCAAGCACCTGCCAGGGCAGAGCAAGTCCACTTTCAATAATATGCTGAACTCTGTTAACAAGCACTGTTGTTTTGCCTGAACCTGCACCTGCCAAAATAAGCAGTGGTCCTTCAGTTGTATTGACAGCCTTTTGCTGCATTTCATTAAGTGGCATAGTTTTCTCCTTAAAAAGTAAGGGTGACCTTTTATCAGTCACCCTAAATATATTTTGTGTGATTATCTTAAAAGTGTAAGCAGAATACCTGCTGCAACTGCTGAGCCGATAACGCCTGAAACATTCGGACCCATAGCGTGCATAAGCAGGAAGTTTGACGGATTTTCCCTCTGTCCTTCTTTCTGCGCAACACGTGCTGCCATTGGAACAGCAGATACACCGGCTGCACCGATAAGCGGATTAACCTTGCCTTTAGTAAAGATATACATCAGCTTACCAAACAGCACACCGCAGGCAGTACCGAGTGCGAACGCAATCAGTCCGAGAAGAATAACACCGCCTGTTTTCAATGTTAAGAATGATTCGGCAGATGTTGTAGCACCTACTGAAATACCAAGCATAATTGTAACAATATTCATAAGCTCATTCTGAGCAGCTTTTGCAATACGCTCTGTTCTGCCGCTTTCCTTAAGCAGATTACCAAGCATCAGCATACCAACCAAGGTCGCAGCATCAGGTAACAAGAGTGAAACTACGACAGTAACCAAAATCGGGAACAAAATCTTTTCCATCTTTGAAACAGGACGAAGATTTCCCATAACTACCGAGCGCTCCTTTTTCGTTGTCAATGCTCTCATAATCGGCGGCTGGATAACAGGCACAAGCGCCATATAGGAATAAGCAGCAACTGCTATCGTACTCAGCATTGTAGGAGCTAAAATCGACGTAACAAATATAGCCGTTGGACCATCTGCACCGCCTATAATAGCAATTGAACCAGCCTCATTCGGAGCAAAGCCCAGGATTATAGCACCAACATAAGTAAAGAAAATGCCGAACTGTGCTGCTGCACCTAAAATAAAGCTTTTAGGATTTGCAATAAGCGGACCAAAATCGGTCATAGCACCTATACCAAGGAAGATTAGCGGTGGGTAAATACCGGCTTTAACACCAAAGTAAAGGAAATCCATTAATCCCGGAGTAGCACCTACAAATTCTCCGCGTCCTGCCAGCAAATCCCTGAAACCATCCAGATCGTGATACTGAACTGCAAGGTTTGCACCGGGTATATTGGCAAGCAGCATACCGAATGCAATCGGTATCATCAAAAGAGGCTCAAAGCCTTTTTT
>VSOH01000129.1 GCA_009774735.1 Clostridiales bacterium | reverse complement strand
TACAGGATAATATCATTTATGAACATAAGGAAGGAGTGCCTTTCCAACATTGTAGCAATTCAAAATCTGCATCTAAAAATGATGAAGGCAAAGATGCTTCTTCATTAAAAAATCAAGTGGCATTTGAAGGAACAAAAGTAACCGTTAATTATGAGCAGATAAATATGGCACAACGAGTGTTTAAAAATATGGACTACAACTTTTCTGTTATATCTAATAGTGACGGCACAAAACAGGCTCAGTTTGTTTTAGAAAACATTACACAAGATGATGCACAAAAAATGTTACTTGAAGAAAAGAAATCAAATCCTGTTCAAGAGAGCCTTTTTAAACACAAAGAGAATGACAAGCTAAGAACAAAATCCGAAGCAAAATTACAAAAAGATAGTTCTGTTGCAAGAACTATTGAGAGATTAAGACTTAAAGAAACTGAGAATGAAACAACAAAAGAATTCATTAAAAAGTATGATGAATTAAAGAAAATGAACAATGATAATGATTTATCTTCTGATAAGTATAATGAATACTTTAATGCTTTCTTTGGCAAAAAAGAAAATATCAGTGATATAGCAAAATCATTGCCAGAGAAAGATACTAAGCCAGTTGTTCCAAAAGATACTACAAAAGCAATAGACAAAAATAATGAGGAATTGGCAGATAATGAGATTGCTATTGATAATTTTGACGGATTTACTGACCTTGACTTAGACGGAAAGGATTGATGTTAATGATAGTAAAAAAAGAAAAAAAGCAAAAACCGATAATACCAATCGCCATTATACTTATTGTTGCTTACATTATGCTTAAAGTAATGACAGGTGTTGAGAATAATGGGGGAGTATTTTCCTTTGAAGTATTACAGCAAGCAAGTGATGATGTATTCAAATTCTGGCAACCATTATCATTTACAGGTAGAAATATAGGTATATCACTTATGGTTGGTGTATTTGGTTGGGCTGTTTATGAATGTTTACGACTACAAAATAAAAAGAACTTGCAAGAGAACACTTATGGTAGTGCAGAATGGCAAGACAGCTCAGTAATAGAAAACCGAAAAGATAATGAGATAAAAGATAATATCATATTAACTGCATCAGAGCAGGTATCAAAAAATATGCGTAAAAGCGGAATGAATAGACATATTCTCATTGTTGGTCGCCCGGGTACAGGTAAGTCGAGATATTTCTTCAAGCCTAATTTGCTCAATGCTACAGGCTCATTCGTTTGTACTGACCCTAAAGGCGAACTGCTCCGTGACTGTGGTGGAAATCTGGTAAGACAGGGATATGATATTAAGGTCTTAAATCTTGATGATATGAGTGCATCAAATCATTACAATCCATTTATGTATATTCGTACAATAATGAAAGAAGTTGTTGAAGAAAAAACAGGTGAAGTTGTAAAAGTTGAAAAGATTAAAGAAGATGATGTAATGACTTTAATTGATTGCATTATGAAAAATACAAAATCCGACCAGATTGAAACACAGACAGGCGACCCTTTCTGGGAAAAAGCCGAAATGCTTTTTATGCAGAGCCTTGTTTATTATATGCTTGAAGAATATAAGGATAGACCGCTTAAAAAGAACTTTACAACTATCCTTAGACTTATTCGATTATCTGCACCAGACAACAATGGCAGAAGTGAACTTGATGGACTTTTTAAAGAGTTTGAAGAAAAATATGGTGAGGAACATATTGCTGTAAAACAGTACAAGCATTTCAAAGTATCAGCATCATCACCAAAGATGATGTCAACCATTATTATGACTGCAACAGCACGATTAGGCTGTTTCAATATTAAGGCACTGGCTGATATGACAAATGATGATACTATGGAACTTGACCGTATTGGTATGCCAATAAATCAAGAGGAATTGAAAAAGATTAATGATAATTCTACCAGACGAAGTGGACACGGAAAAGTGGCATACTTTATTATTACAAAACCGTCAAATTCTACCTTTAACTTTATCGGTACATTAATGTACACTCAAATGTTTCAACAAATTGACGAAAATGCTCTTAGATGCGGTGGAAGTCTTGCTACTCCACTGGATATGTATATGGACGAATTTAGGCAGCAAGGACAGATTAACAATCTGCTATTAGCAGGTTAATGGTCTGCATATATAGAAATATGTATGTTCGTTCCTTTTTATTACTCGAATTGCTGAAACCCCTTAAAGATAGTAGAACTACAACATAGTGATGAAATAAGCACAGGTGTGAATGTTGCGAAAGCGGAAAAAATCTACTATATAGCACAAGGTTAAATCCTAAATGCTGTTAAACAATAGGAAATCAGCAACCAAGCCTTGAATAGAGGAAGGCTCAACGACTATCTCGAAAGAGAGTACACACAAGTGTGTGGAAGTGGGTAAGTTCTTAACATTAAGTTGAAGAATAAGATATAGTCTATACTTGTATGAAAATACAAGAAGTTCATAAGAGAACTGCACAAGAATAACGAACTTGTGTGAATATATTAGCCCTATGTTCCAAGAAATGCTCGCTTATGTCCGTGGTTTGAATGTAGGCATAGTTATCTGTCTACAGTCACTTGCACAGCTTAAAGAGTTTTACAAAGATACTTGGGAAAATATACTTGACTGTTGCGATACAATGATACTTATTGGCTCAAATACCAAAGAAACAAATGAATATTTTAGTACGATATTAGGAAAGAAAACTTGGTACAAAAAATCAAGTGGACGAACATTCTCACGACAAGGCAGTTCATCACAGAACTGGGACGTTGTTGGTAGAGAGTTAGCAACCATAGATGAACTTGCAAAAATTGAAAAAGGTCATTGTGTAATGTTTATTGCTAATGTGGGAGCTTTTTACTCGGCACTATATGATTTAACGAAGCACCCTAATTATCAGTACATATATGAGCCTTGGCGTAGTGATGAAACAAAAGAATGGTTATATATTCACAAGCCAAATGAAGAAAAAAAAGAAACAACACCAAGAAGCAAAATGCTCAATTGTTTTAAAGAAATCTTTGGAAAAAGCTGTGAAGTTGAGTTCAAAGATGAGCCATTAGAAGTTGATAATCTTACAGATGATGATTATGAAACTGATGATGATGGGGCAATCTTACTTCCAGATGATTTCTTGGTAGGTATCTATAATCAATAATTGTGACATTGAAATGACAACTGTCGAAAAATAAGGTGGCGACCTTAAACGCAGAAAGGTAAAATATTATGGGTTACAAAGAAACAGAAAAAACTATTAAAGAATTTGAGAACAAATATGGTGATATTGTTGTACGAACTGCATTTACTTATATGATTGATGTAGGTAAAGAACACTTTAATGATGAAACAGTAAAAGAGATTAAAGAGGATATTATTGCAGAATGTAGAGCAATAGAAGCAAAAGGAAATACACCTTTGGCAACAGCCGATTTCCAGTGCAAAATTGTAGATGTTGCTTATGAATTGTCAAAATTACCCACTTTTGAATTATTGGTATATGTACAGGAAAATATGTATTTTGATGTAGGTCAAGAAACAATCAGCAAAGACAGATTAAAAGTATTGTTAGAGAATAGTCTTGATTATATTAATCAAGATGTGGAATATGACCCTATTCGATTTGTTGAAGAAACGACACAAGCTCTTGATATTGATGAGGAAGAACTTGAAATGTTAGGGTATGATGAAGCGGTAGAAAAATATGAATATGCAATGGATAATGAGCCAGATATTTGTGATGATTAAGAGGTGATATTATGACAAGAATTGAAGGAATTATGAATAAATTAGGTGTTATTCCTTGCACAAAAATAGAATTAAATGAACTTTCTATTATTGAACAGGAAGAACATTGTGAGGAGTGTCAAAATTATGAGTAATGCTAACTTAAATAAAGCGAGAGAATTGCTTATAAAAAAATATACAGATGCACTTAAACAAAATATATTACCGTGGGAAAGAGGTTGGTACAGAGATTTACCACGCAATGCCATTACAAAAACAGAATATAGGGGAGTAAACAGTTTGTTACTCTCCTTTATTGCGGAAGAAAGAGGATATTCTGGAAACAGATGGTGTACTTTTAATCAGATTGCAGATAAAGATAAAAAATACCACCCTAAAGAGCAATGGCATTTGAAAAAAGGAAGCGAAAGTGTACCTGTTGAATATTGGTATGTATATAATACTGTTGAACGAAAAAAATACACTTTTCCAGAATATAATAAGGTTATTATAAGCGACCCAGAACGAATAGAGGAATTTAGACTTTGTTCTCGTGTATATCTTGTATTTAATGAAGATTGTATCGAAGGCATTTCTAAAGAATTGCCAACAGAAAATCAAAATATAGACAAGTTAGAAATAATTGACAAAATAATCGTTAATATGGGAGTTAATTACGAAGAAAAAGGTAATCAAGCCTTTTATAACAGCCTTAACGATATTGTAGTAATTCCACCTATGGAACACTTTAAGAATGAGTATTACTATTGTGCAACACAGCTTCACGAATTGTGTCACGCAACAGGACATTCAAGTAGACTTAACAGACAGCTTGGTAATGGATTTGGCAGTGAAGAATATGCAAAAGAGGAATTAAGAGCAGAAATCAGCTCATCATTCTTAATGCAGGAATTTAAACTTGAATATGATGATAAGCATATTGAAAATCACATAGCATACATACAATCTTGGATTAAAGTCTTAGAGAATGACCCTAATGAGCTGTTTAGAGCAATTCAAGATGCTAACAAAATAGTGGAATATGTTGAAGAAAAAGGCGAAATAACCAAATATAACGAGCCTGTATTGGAAACGGTTGCTGTTTCTAATGATGATTATGAAATAGAAATGTAAGGGGTGAATTTATTAGATGAGCAAAAAAACGATAGTATTAAATTTATTTTCAGGTGCATGTGCAGGCAAAACAACTTGTGCTTGGGAGATTGCAAGTGAATTGAAAAAAAGAGGTATAGAAACTGAGTATGTTTCTGAATATGCAAAAGAACTTGTTTGGGATAATAATATGGAAATGCTTGATGGCTCATTAGGGCATCAGCAAATAATATATAATGAGCAGTCAAAAAGAATAAATAGGCTCTTAGGAAAAGTTGATGTAGTTGTAACGGATAGTCCAACATTGCTATCATTAATGTATTTAAAAGAGCCAAGTGAGCCTTTTGAAAAC
>VSOH01000128.1 GCA_009774735.1 Clostridiales bacterium | reverse complement strand
ACTGTTCCATCCTGGAACTGCTCATAATGTAAATTATCCTCACCTTTAAAGATAATTGTATCGTTTTTTATATCTTTTGGTTTGAGTTTTCCATCTTTGACCATTTGCTGCTTTTCTGCACGAACATGCTCCAAAAGTGCAGAGGCCGGTTCGTCATTTGGATCTTGGGGTACAAGTTTGCCACGGATAGCCAGATCCAAGATTTTTTGTCTTAATGCTTTGGTATCCATTATTCATCCACCTCACCAATAAGTTTTTCAAGCTCGGCAACAGCAACAGCGATATTCTTGGACTTTTCCTTGATTTCTTCAAGAAGTTCATTTAAGGTTCGATCATCAATATCATTGTTATTTTTAATCCAAGTTATATCAAGGCTTGTTTTATCACGAGCACAAATATCTTCATAAGTATATTTACGCCATCTGCCGTTTGGATTTTCTTCGCTGTAGGTTTCTTTACGGGCAGTAATGTCCTCTGCATTGTAGCACTTTACAAACTCATCAAAGTGGCTCTCTTTGAGAGGATTGGTTTTTCCGAAAGATGGCATATCGGAACGAAGGTCATAAATCCAAACTTCCTTTGTACTATTTTTATCGGAAGTTCCACGGGTAAAGAATAACACATTGGTCTTTACGCCCTGTGCGTAGAAAATACCTGTAGGTAAGCGAAGAATAGTATGAAGATTGCATTTTTCCATTAAGTCTTTGCGAATACGCTCACCGTCACCGTCTGCGAACAAAACATTGTCGGGTAAAACTACGGCTGCACGAGCATTTCCGTTTGTGTTCAAGCTACGATAAATATGTTGTAAAAAATTCAACTGCTTGTTGCTTGTAGGGAAAGTGAAGTCATCACGGGTAGCACGCTCACCACCTTTTTTAGTTCCGAAAGGTGGATTTGTTAATACAACATCATAACCTTTCATCTGCTGACCGAAACTGGAAAGAGTATCACCTAAATAAATCGGACCACTAATATCGTGAAGCATTGCATTCATAAGGGCAAGACGATGTGTATCGTGAACAAGTTCACAGCCTGAAAAAGCTTGCGTGCGTTGGAACTCTTGCTGATCAACAGGCAAATCAAACAAGTCGTCTGTATGATCTTTTATATATCTGTCTGCGGCAATCATAAAGCCGAAAGTTCCGCAAGCAGGGTCATTACAGCACTCGCCTGGCTGAGGCGCAACCAATTTTGTCATAACATTTATGAGCACACGTGGAGTAAAATACTGTCCTGCACCTGATTTTTTCTCGGTTGCGTTCTTTTCCAACAATCCTTCGTAAAGGTTGCCGAGACCCTCTTCTTTTGCACTGTACCAGTCAAACTGGTCAATGGTAGCGATTATCTTTTCAAGGTTTTTCGGCTCATCTATATTTGTTTGAGCGCTTTGATAGATTTCACGGACACGACCGGTACAGTTCTCACCCAAGTGCTCCAAAAGTTCCTTGTAATAGCGTTTGAGTTTGATACCTTGTCTGCTTACAAGCTCGCTCCAACGGTATTTTTTGGGAATTGCTTCCTCGGTGCCGGTTTCCTTGCACATTTTTAAAAACAAAATATATGTCAGTTCGGTAACATACTGCTGATAGGTAATACCATCGTCACGCAGCACATTACATAAATTCCAGAGTTTTGATACAATTTCCTGATTGTTCACGCTGCAGTTCCTCCGTCTTCATAGAGATACTTGTTTAGTTCTACTATTATTTCATTAAGTTTACCACCAAAACGGCGGTCAATTGTTGTAAATC
Organism: Clostridiales bacterium; assembly: GCA_009774735.1. Classification (GTDB taxonomy): domain Bacteria; phylum Bacillota; class Clostridia; order Oscillospirales; family Acutalibacteraceae; genus Eubacterium_R. The sequence continues at coordinate 3,427 of VSOH01000128.1, read as the reverse complement.
CACCTGCATTTTTGAAAGCGCCAATTTCAAAAATTTGCTTGTCCAATACGGTTTCTTCAAGCATTACTTTCTCAATACGACTTAGCCAATCAAGTTGTGTTTTGTTGAAAGTATGGTTTAATCTCAGCTTTGCAAAAGCATTTTTAACACGGGTTTCATGGCTAATCAGATTTGAACCAAGTGCCTGTTGACGAATAAAAGCGATAATATCCGCAACAATGTCTTGGTTGGTCATTTCTTTCCAAGCCGTATTTAGCTGGTTTTCTGTAAAATCATATCTGTCGAGTTCGAGTTTCAACCCTTTAAGACTTTCTCTTGTAAGCTCAGACGGCTTTGTGCAAACTGTTTTTAAGGCAGTAATCGTATTGAGATTTGTGCTGACAAATTCCTTGAATGCTTCCAAGTAATCTTCAGGTTTTTGCCCTTCACCGTAACCCCTTGTACGTTCAACCATCTCATCGGGATGATTATCAATTACGACAGGACGTTTGTGGCGAACTTTATCTCTGTCAAGAATAAGAAATGCTTCTTTGTTTTTGATAATATCATTTACTAAATCACTTATTCCGATCGAAGAAACAGTTGAAGCTTCTGTATTTTCAGATGCATCAGCAGATTTTTTCACGTTTTGACTTCTTATGCTTTTAGCAAAATTATCAATACTTTGATAGCCTGTCAGATATTTAAATTGTTCAAGAGCTTTCTTGCTGACATTTGAGCGTTTACGCTGTAATTTTGCAACGATAGTATCAATTAAGTAAGCCTTCTCATCGTCGTTTTTTGCAACGGCGAGACCATTAAGCAAATCCTCAAATGTTGTACTTGGATTAGCAACTACCGGTTTCATATTGCTGACATCCTGCAAAGATTCATATACACCAACAGGGTCGTAAATTTCAAAATTGGTTTTGCCGATAGCAGGGCACAGCCTTGTCGCACGTCCGAGCATTTGCTCAAATAAAATACGGGACTTTATGCGGCGCATAAATACGAGATTTACAATTTCAGGTACATCTATGCCCGTAGTCAGCAAATCGACAGTAACAACTATTTTCGGATAAGCTTCATTTTTAAATCGTTTAATGGCTTCTGAAATTTTCTTTTTGTTTCCGCCAGCAACGCTGCCTGTAATTTTCATTACTGCATCGTTATCAACTCCGCCTTCGGAATAAATCTCTTTTAAGATTTTAACAATCAAATCAGCGTGATTATCATCTACTGCGTAAATAAGCGTCTTACCTTCTCCATCAGGGTTAAGATCCCACGCAATTTCATTCAAAACAGTTCTGTTAAAAGGTTCTGTTATTACCTTTCTATTGAAAGAATCAACTTCAAATTTCATATCATCTTCCAAATCAGCACTGTTTGTAACTTCACCTGTAACAGGGTCATATATTACGAGCTGTTCACCCTTTTGATAGTTGATTCCTTCAATACGAAGCGTTGTTTTGATATTATGTGGGGCATCGTGGTCAACCAGATAGCCATCAATAACCGCTTCACGATACGAGTAATTGAAAACAGGTTTACCAAATATTTCGGTAGTATGGAGCGCAGGGGTAGCCGTAAGCGCTACTTTTACTGCATCAAAGTATTCAATAACCGTACGGTATTTACTGATGTAGTCATCTTGATTTCGATAGAGCATCTCTGTTTCACTCATCTCTTTATCGAGCATATAACCACGGTGAGCCTCGTCTACGACAATCAAATCGTAATCAGTAATAGAAGGCATAGTATCACTTTCCGAATAAAGAATGCGTTTTACTAAACTTTGAACGGTTGCAATATGTATCTTTGTTTCTCTGTCAATTTCTTTCTCGTCAAGACCTTTAATGTTATAAATAGAGTCCAAAGTCATCAATTCTTCGATCTTGACTTCTCTGAATACATCTGTGGCTTGTTCACCAAGAGCAGTTCTATCCACAAGAAAAAGCACTCTTTTAAAGCGGTCACTTTTTATGAAACGGTAAATCATACCAAGGATTGTTCTCGTCTTACCTGTTCCTGTGGCCATTGATAGTAATGCAGTTTGTTTTCCCTCAACAACAGCAGCTTCAACAGCTTCTATCGCACGAATCTGGTATTCACGCAGATTAAGACCATCAGGGTCACGGAGCAAGTCAAACGGCGTATTCTGAAGGGCGGCATTTGCACTTGAAATATCTTTTTCAAGTTGTTCTATAATACCCTGAGGGCTTATCCAACCTTGCAGTGCTTTCGGAGCGTTTGAACTATTACGTAAGTCAAGAAACCAAATACCTGATTTCGTTTCAATCTGCTTTAAGTATTTTCTGCCGTTAGTTGCAAAGACAAACGGAACTTTATATGAGCCCCACTGCTTAATCACATACTCATTATGTTCAGACTTAATCAGTTGGGCATAATCCTTGCACTGATAGTCAATAACAGACGGAATATCAATGTTTGCTTTCTTGGCTTCTACAATACCGACAAGTTGCAAACCGATGAAAAGAGCATAATCCGCATATCCATTCTTTGAAACTTTTGAATCGGTAGGCCACTCTGCAATAGCAAGATTTTTTCCCTTTTGCGGACGAGTACCCTTAGAATAGCGAATATTGTTTGTATCTACTTCCCAACCATATTTACGAAGTTGTTCATCAATGAGATAGCGTATTTCCGCTTCGGAAAGTTCCATATTTTCAGAAGCAGTTTCGGCTTTTTGAACACGCTCAGTTGTGCTTTTGTTAGAAGCCTCAGTGGATACTGCTTCGACTTGATGAAAGAGAACGGCAATTTTTTCTTCTTGTTCTTTTATGATAGCCTCATAATCGGGCAAGACAATCTTTTCAGGCATAACAAAGTCAGCCGGAATATAGCCCCAATCGCCATATACTTCCATAAACCATGTTGATAGATTATATGTCATTTGAAGCAAGGTTTTTGCGTCGTCAACGGAATCTGCGCCACTATGTACCGCACTATTTCGAGTTTTTCTTAAAGCAAAGAGAATATCATCAATTTTTTTGGGAATCAGTCCCTCTCGCTTTAATAGTCGAATACGGTTAGCGTGTGTATTATCTGTTTTGGGCTCTGAAATATGCTCGAAAGCAAATATTTCAAGAATCAGACGCTCCCCGAACATACCGAGCTTGTACAAGCAAGCATTTGGGTCGGAATATAAATAGTTTTCTGCCGCAGCACCTATTTGAGCTAATGCCGGCCAATATCTTTTCAAAAATTCAAAGTTGGATTTCATAAACGTCCCTCGTAACTTTTATTCCGATAATTTCATATTATGAGAAGTTATATATTAAAATAATAGCATATTTATGTTTAAATTACAATAATTTCTATTTATGAGACCATATTTCTGTACATTTACAAAATGAATTTTTTCCAGAGCATAAAAATATCAGTAGAAGTCAATATACTTGTCAACTTCTACTGATAAATATAAAAT
>VSOH01000127.1 GCA_009774735.1 Clostridiales bacterium | reverse complement strand
AGTTTGTTGCTTAACAATTCAATTTTCTACATCAATTAGGGTCTTTTTGTACTGTCTGCACAATCTGGGGCAGTTCAATTTGACTTTTCAGGTGCTTATCTTTCTTAAGTAAGGGATGTACATATTCAATTCTGATTTTTCTTTCAGCAATTTAAATTGTCATTTATCATATTAAAAAAATAAGCACCGATTAACTCGGTGCTGTTTTTACGCGAAAATATTATGCTCTTTCAACCTTACCTGAACGAAGGCATCTTGTGCATACATTAACTCTTTTAGGAGAGCCGTTAACAATAGCCTTTACTTTTTTAATGTTTGGTTTCCAGGTCCTGTTTGATCTTCTATGTGAGTGAGAAACCTTAATACCGAATGATACATCTTTTCCGCAATATTCACACTTTGCCATTTGCGAACACCTCCTTAAATCTTTAGAACAAGTGGTATATTACCACAAGTAAACAAAAAATGCAAGCATTTTTTATTCTTTTTTTCAAAAAGTCCTAATTTTAGTATAATTTAGTTTATTAACTTGATTTTAAGTACTATATTTAGTATAATAAATACAACTTTATTTGGAGGATTTATTTATGGCAGCAGATGAAAAAAAAGCAGCGTTAGAAGCCGCTATGAAACAGATACAGAAAAAATTCGGTGCCGGTGCAGTTATGCGCCTTGGTGAAAATGCAAGCCTTAAGGTTGATGCAATATCAACAGGCTCTCTTTCACTTGATATCGCAACCGGTATAGGCGGTTTGCCGAAGGGAAGAATTGTCGAGGTTTATGGACCGGAATCAAGCGGTAAGACAACACTTGCTTTGCACTGCCTTGCTGAGGCGCAGAAGGCTGGCGGAGTAGCTGCTTTTGTGGACGCTGAGCATGCTCTTGATCCGATTTATGCAGCTAATCTTGGTGTTAATGTTGATGAGCTTTTAGTTTCACAGCCTGATTATGGTGAACAGGCACTTGAAATCACGGAACAGCTTGTAAGCAGCGGTGCTATTGATATTGTCGTTGTTGACTCCGTTGCCGCTCTTGTTCCAAAAAGTGAAATTGAGGGTGATATGGGTGATAATCACGTAGGTCAGCACGCAAGACTTATGTCGCAGGCGCTCAGAAAGCTGACAGGTACGGCAAATAAAACAAACTGTATTATCATCTTTATCAATCAGCTTCGTGAAAAAATCGGTGTTATTTACGGTAACCCTGAGGTTACAACAGGTGGTCGTGCACTTAAGTTCTATTCTTCAATCCGTATTGATGTAAGAAAAGCAGAGCAGCTTAAAAACGGCAGTGAGGTTATCGGTTCAAGAACGAAGGTAAAGATTGTAAAAAATAAGGTTGCTCCTCCGTTCAAGTCTGCAGAATTTGATATTATGTACGGTACAGGTATCAGCAAGGAAGGCGAAATTGTTGATATGGCTGTTGAGTACGATATTATACATAAAGGCGGCTCCTGGTTCTCATATGGTGACAGACGACTTGGTCAGGGCAGAGATAACATTAAGAATTTAATCAAAAATGATCCTGAGTTTTCTGCTGAGCTTGAGGTTAAGATTAAGGATAAGCTTGAAGAAATTCAGGCAGAATCTGCACAGAAATACAGAGCCAAGGCTGCTCCTATGGCAAAGACTGAGAATGAAGCTGCTGAAGAGAAGGCTGTTAAAACCACAAGGGCTGCTGCAAGAGCAAAGCTTGATATTGCAGTAGAAGACGATGAAGACTAATGATTATAACACACCGGAGGGGCAGGGGTAATAAAATTCACCTGCTCCTTGATAATGAATATGCAATTACTACTGACAGCAATTTCTGGCTTGATCATTATATTGCAGATGGTACTGAAATTGATGATGAGCAATGGCAGGAATTGGTTGCCGGCATTAATTATAAAAAAGCACTTAATAAATGCGGTGACCTGCTTTCACGGCGTGAACACTCGATTAAGGAGCTAAAAACAAAACTACTCAGAACAGTTGATGAGGTTAGTGCTGACAAGGCCATCAATCGTTACCTTGAGGCCGGCTACCTTGATGATGAGCATTTTTGTGCAAGTCTTGTTGATTATCTTTATACAGTCAAAAAGTATTCAACAAACCATATTAAGCAGGAATGCTATAAGCGTGGCGTAGCAGGGGATATAATTTCTGCTGCTTTAGAGGATTATGAATTCGATAATGTTGATAATATTGTCAGCTTAGTTGAAGCAAAGTACACTTCAAAGCTTGAACAGGAAAACGGAAAGCAGAAGGTTATTCAGGCTCTTCAGAGGAAAGGCTTTTCCTATTCAGATATTAAATCGGCATTTTACAGGTTGGAAAATGATGAATATTAAAGTAGGTATGATTTCACTGGGATGCCCGAAAAATCAGGTTGACGGTGAATTGATGCTTGAAAAACTTAATAAAGCAGGCTTTCAGATTGTCGGTGCAATTGAAGAAGCGGATATTATGATAATTAACACGTGCGGTTTTATTGAGGATGCCAAACGTGAAGCTATTGAAACAATTCTCGAGGTTGCAGAGTATAAAAGTGCAGGAATGATTTCATCAATAATTGTTACAGGCTGTCTTGCTGAAAGATATCAGGATGAAATTCTGAATGAAATCCCGGAGGTTGATTCTGTTATAGGTATCGGTGCAGATGGTGATATTGTGAAGATTTGCCAGAAAGCAGCTTTGGGCATTCCTACAAGCTTTTTCCCTGATAAAAAGCTTTTACCGCTCGAGGGTGAAAGAATGCTTTCAACACCGCCCCATTGGGCATATTTAAAGCTTAGTGACGGCTGTGATAACAAATGCAGCTATTGTGCTATACCGGGTATTCGTGGCAGTTACATAGAGCGTTCCATGGAAAGTATTATTGACGAAGCAAAGGAGCTTGCAGCAAGGGGTATTAAAGAGGTAATACTCATTGCTCAGGACACTACAAAGTATGGTATGCAGTTATATGGGGAACACCGTCTTGCAGGTCTTTTAAAGGAACTTGTTAAAATTGACGGAATAGAATGGTTCAGGCTCTTTTATTGTTATCCCGACAGAGTTACGGATGAGCTTATTGATGTTATTGCAAACGAAGAAAAGATTTGCTCTTATATTGATATTCCGCTTCAGCACTGCAGCAGCGAAGTTCTAAAAGCTATGAACAGAAACGGTTCATATGATTCACTTAAAGCACTTCTCACTAAAATGAAGTCAAAAATCAAGGGCTTATCACTAAGAACAACCTTTATGGTTGGTTTTCCCGGTGAGAGTGAAGAACAGTTTGAAGAGCTTTGCAGATTTATTAAAGACATTGAGTTTGATAGGCTCGGATGTTTTGCTTTTTCTCCTGAGGAGGATACACCTGCTTTTGATTTTGATAATCAGATTGATGATAAAGTCAAAAAACGTCGTGCTGAGGTTCTGATGGATATTCAGTATTCAATAACTGAAAAAGCTAATAAATCAAAAATCGGGAATGTTTATAAAGCTGTAATTGACAGCTTCGATGGTGAAAAATATATTGGTCGTTCCTATCTTGACTCACCTGAAATAGATACAGGAATAATTATCACATCAAAAAGTAAGCTGAGTGTCGGTGATTTTATTGATGTTAGAATTACAGATTATGACGGCTATGATTTGATAGGGGAGGAAATATGAATTTACCTAACAAAATAACAGTATTCAGATTTTGCTGTATTCCTTTTTTAATGGCGTTTGCTTTTATTGATTTTAAATATCATTGGGTTGCAACACTTCTTGTTTATTTTCTTGCCTGTATGAGCGATAAGGTTGACGGAATAATTGCAAGAAAGAGAGGACTTGTCACAGATTTCGGAAAACTTATGGACCCGCTTTCTGATAAGAGCCTTGTGTTTGCTGCATACTTAATTCTGATTAAATTAGGATGGCATACGGATATTTGTATTATGCTTATGCTGGCACGTGAATTCCTTGTTGCAGGAATAAGAATGGCAGCAGCCACAACAGGTGACGTTATTGCTGCAAACGGATTTGGAAAATGCAAGACATTTTTACAAATGTCTACAACAGGTATGGCGTTTTTGCTTCTTGCAATAGGCGAAGGCAGTGCTGATATTGATATGACTACACCGTGGCTTAATATTTATTGCACTGTTGCATTCTGGATAACGACAGTTGTTGCAGTTCTCAGCGGTCTTATTTATGCAAAAGACGGCTGGCATTTAATTAAAACAAAATAATTGTTGCAAATTTTTTAAAAATAGATATAATAGTACTATAGATTAAAAGCTGTGACGAAGAGAAGTAACAGAATGAATCATTTTAAGAGAGCAGGCTGTTTGCTGTAATGTCTGTATTTGATTAACTGTGAAATGCACTTCTGAGCTTCACGAAGGAATTTTAGTATTTTGTGGCGGTTTGCCTCGTTATCGGCAAAAGCTATTAATGTAGCTGAGTATAAAATAGAGTGGAACCGCAGTTTTTATTGCCTCTGTCAATTGACAGGGGCATTTTTTTTGGAGGTTTTTTATGTTTGAATCTTATAAGGAAGATATAAGGAGCTTTATGGAGCATGACCCTGCAGCTCGCAGTCCTATTGAAATTGTTCTTTTATATCCCGGCTTTAAAGCACTGAGAAGTCACAAAAAAGCAAATTGGTTTTTAAAGCATAATATGCCCTTCATAGCAAGGTTTATAAGTCAGCGTTCGGCACACAGAACCGGTATTGAAATTCATCCCGGTGCAACAATCGGCAAAAGAGTTGTTATTGACCATGGCAGTGGAATTGTTATTGGCGAAACAACTGAAATCGGTGACGATGTTATGATTTATCAAGGTGTTACTCTCGGCGGTACCGGTAAGGATATAGGCAAACGTCATCCAACGATTGAAAGCGGTGTTATGATTGGCTCAGGAGCTAAGGTGCTGGGTCCCATAACAATCGGAAGGAATGCTAAGGTTGCTGCAGGAGCAGTCGTTGTTAAGGATGTTGAGCCTAACTGTACAGTGGTCGGCGTACCGGGCGAGGTTGTCAGAATTGACGGTGAACGAGTTGATGACCTTGACCAGATTCATATTCCTGATCCTGTAATGAATGCTATTCAGAATAATCAGAAAAAAATTAATGAATTACAAAATGAAATTGAAATTTTAAAGGAGAGTTTAAAATGAAAATTTTTAACACTATGTCAAGAACAAAGGAAGAATTTGTTCCTGTTGATGAAAAAGAGGTTAAGATTTATGCCTGCGGTC
>VSOH01000126.1 GCA_009774735.1 Clostridiales bacterium | reverse complement strand
CCTATGGGGGATAAATGGATTATCTTTTCGGGTATTCCAAATCATCAGGCAAGCCTAAAATGTAGTCTGCTGATACATTGTAAAACTTGCATATATTTCGTAAATCCTCCAGATTCGGTTCCGTGACGCCATTTTCAATAAAGGATACTTTCCTTTGCGTTATATTACAGTTTTCAGCGACCACTTGTTGTTTTAAATCATTGTCAATTCTCAGTTCTTTAATCCTAACTTGTGCTATATCCATTTTATCGTCCTCCTGATTCTATTCTAACACGGTTAAATTTTAACTATTGACAAATGGTTAAAAATTAACTATAATTAAATTGTCAAAGGAGATTAAGCTATGAGAGAATTTAAAATACCGACGCATTCAAAATCAACAACTAAAACCATAAGATTTCCAAATGATTTGATTGAAGAAATAGAAAATACAATTGTATGCCAAAACTGCACATTTACTGCTTTTGTAGTTGCGGCTGTAAAATTTGCACTTGAAAATGTACAGGAAAAAGAGAAACAGTGAGATACGCATCTGTTTAAATAAAAAAGGCAATCTGTCGCCGGCAGAATTAAAAGGAGCTGTAAAAAACAAAAGTTTTTTACAGCTCCTTTTTTGTTGTATAAACGTAGGGGCGGATACTATCCGCCCGCAAGGTTCTTTTTATTTTACAAGCTCGATTAATTCCTCACGGCTTAAGCCGCAGTGTCTTGCGTTGTCGTTGTTCGGCACGGCTCTGATAACCTCACCATTATAATGCGAAACAAGCAGCTCACAATCCTTGCCGTCAACCGTGACTGTTCGGATTGAGTAATCCTCTTTAAGCGGTACTTGCTTTGCAAGGCTTGACTTTTCGGTTAATGCTCCTGTCGGGCAAAGCTTAACGCATAAGCCGCAGTTGGTGCACTTTGTCTGGTCAAGGGGCAGTGCAAAGGCAGGTGACACACTTGTTTTGAAGCCTCGGCCTAAAAGACCGATTGCACTGATGTCCATAACCTCTTTGCAGGAGCGTACACACAAACCGCAAAGAATACATTTTGCAGTGTTTCTTTCGATAAATGCGTTGTCATCCCTTGTATATTTCTGCGGCATTTCGCCTGCAAATCTTTCAGGATTGATGTCGTATCTCTGTGCAACGGAAAGCAGCTTGCATTTGAAGTATTCACGGCAGCCGCATTCAAGACAGCGCTGTGCCTCCTTCTGTGCCTCGTCAACTGCAAGACCCAGTGATACCTCGTCAAAATTATTGCGTCTGATTTCAGCATCAAGTACTTTTGCATTGGTTCTTGCCACAGGTTCTTTACCGCTTAAATCAATTCTGTCCTCGTCACGCTTGCTGATGTACTTTGGTGTTAAGTCAAGCTCCTCATCATTGAGGTAAGCATCAACAATTTTAACACATCTGTCAGCCTCGCCGATTGCAGCAATCGCAATGGATGCCCCCTTGTTTGTTGCATCACCGATAGCAAATACACCGTCAATATCTGTGGTGAAGGTATCCTCGTCTGCACGGATTGTGCCACGGTCTGTTAAGCCCACAACATTTTCAAAGTCACTGCTGTCAAGCTTCTGACCGATTGCCATAATTACACTGTCGAGGGGAAGGTATTCGGTCTTGCCCTCAATTGCAACAGGCTTTCTTCTGCCTGATGCATCAGGCTCGCCAAGCTCCATAAGCTGAAGGGTCATACCGCAGACTTTGCCGTCCTCGCTGTGGATTTCAACAGGATTGGTTAAGAATTTATAAATAACGCCCTCTTCCTTGGACTCCTTGATTTCAATTTCCTCGGCAGGCATTTCCTTTTCGGTACGGCGGTAGATGACATAAACCTCTTTCGCACCAAGTCTGACTGCTGTTCTGCAGGCATCCATTGCGGTATTACCGCCGCCGCAGACTGCTACCCTGTCACCGATTTCTGCAGGCTTGCCCTGAATAACACTTCTTAAGAAGTCGATACCGCCGTAAACACCCTGAGCATCCTCGCCTTTAACACGCATAGGGCTTGATTTCCAAGCGCCCGGAGCAAGAATAACCGCATCGTTAACGCTTTTTAACATATCAAGGGTAATATCTTTGCCGAATTTGCAGTTGTTCACAAGGCGAACACCTGTTTTTTCAATCAGGCGAATTTCAGCGTCAAGAACTTCCTTAGGCAGTCTGTACTGCGGAATACCATAGCGGAGCATACCGCCCATTTTGTCCATCATATCAAAAACAGTAACCTCGTGACCGAGTGTTCTGAGATAGAGTCCTGCGGTTAAGCCTGCAGGTCCGCCACCTACAATTGCGACCTTTTTGCCTGTTGACGGCTTGCATTCAGGCAGATAGCTGTCACCCTTCAGGTCAAGGTCTGCCGCAAAGAATTTAAGCTGTGCAATGTTGATAGGCTCCTCAACCTTTCCGCGTCTGCAAGCCTTTTCACAAGGGTGAGGGCAAACTCTGCCGATTGATGCAGGGAGCGGTATTCTGTCTTTAATAAGCTTCAAAGCTTCGTCGAATTTACCATTGGCAATCAGACCCACATAGCCCTGACAGTCCGTGTTTGCAGGGCAGGCAAGCTGACATGGAGCAATACAGTCGCCGTCGTGAGCAGACATAAGCAGCTCCATAGCAATTTTTCTTGATTTTATAACTCTTTCGCTTTCGGTATTGATAACCATACCCTCGCTGATTTTAGCGGAGCAGGAGCGAAGGAGTTTTGGTACACCCTCAGCCTCAACAACACAAAGACCGCAGGCACCGTAAATTTCTACTGCCTCATCATAGCAAAGGGTTGGTATGTAAATTCCGTTAGCCTTTGCCGCTTCCAATATTGTACTGCCGGCAGGAGCAGTAACCTTCTGACCGTTTATTGTCAGGTTAATCATATCCATTTAACTACTCCTCCTTACTTTCTGATAATTGCACCGAACTTACAGTTCTGAATACATTTTCCGCACTTGATACATTTTTCAATATCAATAATATGCGGCTGCTTAACTGAGCCTGAAATTGCATCAACAGGGCAGTTTCTTGCACAAAGTGTACAGCCCTTACAATTGTCTTCAATGATTGAATACTCAATCAGGCTCGAACATTCACCTGCAGGGCAGGTTTTATTTTCAATATGAGCTATGTACTCATCTTTAAAATACTTAATTGTAGTTAGAACAGGGTTTGGTGCTGTCTGACCAAGTCCGCAGAGCGCACCGTCCTTGATGCCGTAGCAAAGCTCTTCAAGCAGCTCGACATCGCCGTCCTTACCCTTGCCCTCGGTAATTCTTGTTAAAATTTCAAGCATTCTTGTTGTACCGATTCGGCAGTGAACGCATTTGCCGCAGCTTTCCTTGGCAGTGAAGTCAAGGAAGAATTTTGCCATACCTACCATGCAGGTGCTTTCATCCATAACAACCATTCCGCCGGAACCCATAATTGCACCTGTTGCACCAAGAGCTTTGTAGTCAATAACCGTGTCTATCAGCTCGGCAGGAATACATCCGCCTGACGGACCACCCATCTGAACAGCCTTGAAAGCTTTGTCGCCTTTCATTCCGCCGCCGATGTCAAAAATAACGTCACGCAGGGTTTTGCCCATAGGGATTTCAACAAGACCGCTTCTCTTAACCTTGCCTGTTACGGCAAATACCTTTGTGCCCTTTGAGCCTTCTGTACCCATAGCAGCGAAAGCCTCACCGCCGTTGTTTATAATCCAGGAAACATTGGCGAAGGTTTCAACATTATTGATATTAGACGGCTTTCTCCAGTAACCGCTCTGGGCAGGGAACGGCGGCTTAAGCCTTGGCATACCTCTATGACCTTCAAGTGATTCAATAAGTGCAGTTTCTTCACCGCATACAAATGCACCGGCACCTGCCTTAATTGTCATTGTGCAGCTAAAATCCGTACCAAAAATATTTTCACCTAAATAACCCTTTTCGGTTGCATCCTCAATTGCCTTTTCAAGCCTTTTGATGGCAAGGGGATATTCGGCACGAACATATACAACAGCGTTCTTTGCACCAATTGCGTATGCACCGATTAGCATACCCTCAATAAGATTGTGGGGGTCACTCTCAATAACAGCTCTGTCCATAAATGCACCCGGGTCACCCTCGTCTGCATTACAGATTAAATATTTTTCATCATCCTCGCTCTGTCTTGCGGCGTTCCATTTGAACCATGTGGGGAAGCCTGCACCGCCTCTGCCTGCAAGTCCTGATGTCTTGATTACCTCAATAACATCCTCAGGTGTCATGGATGTAACAACCTTTTTAAGTGCAGAATATCCCTCTGCTTCAACAAATTCATCAATGCTTTCAGGATTGATGATACCGCAGCGGCGAAGAGCAATACGTGTCTGCTTGTCTAAAAATTCCTTGTCCTCGTCACTTACAAGCAAATCGGCAATTGCCGACTCGTTGCCTGTCTGTGCATATTCGGCAATTTTTTCAGCATCCTTTTCCGCAACCCTTACAAGCCTTTTAACGTCACCATTATCATCATAAATATCAACAATCGGCTCAAGGTAGCACATACCTATACAGCCGGCGATGGTCAGCTTTGCTCCATTAAGGTTGCAGTTAAGCAACGCTTTTCTTACTTTTTCGGCACCTGCCGCAATACCGCAGGAGCCTTGACCGATAACGATTTTCATATTACTCAGCCTCCCTTAACTCTCTTAAAATTTTCTTTGTTTTATCAGGAGTCAATGAGCCGTATGTATCCTCATTAATCATCATAACCGGTGAAAGTGAGCAGCACCCAAGACAGGCAACGCACTTTAATGAGAATAAACCATCCTCTGTTGTTTCACCGTCATCAATTCCAAGCTCATCCTTGATTGTCTGTAAAATCAGCTCGCTTGAATTGACATGGCAGGCAGTGCCCTGACAAAGCATAATTAAATATTTGCCGACGGGTGTAAGCCTGAATTGCGTATAAAATGTAGCAACGCCCATGATTTCACTTTCAGCGATTCCTGTTTTTTCGCTTATTAAGCAAATGGCCTCTTTCGGCAGATAGCCGTAAATATCCTGTGTTTTTTGCAGTATTGTTATTAAGGAACCTTTTTTATCAGCAAGTGCCGTCAGAACAGGTTCAATTAAACTTAAATTAATTTTTTTCTCCAAAATTTCGTTACCTCCAGCGATTTTCATAACTATATATATGGGAGCACTCATATAATACTAAATTAAACGCATAGTTTCAAGTGTTGATTTATGGAATTTAACTTTAATTTATATATTAT
>VSOH01000125.1 GCA_009774735.1 Clostridiales bacterium | reverse complement strand
ATTTTAATGTAACAACAGACTTTGTGCCGCTGTTCCAGTTTGAATAAAATGTGCCGTTACCGATTTTCTTGTAAGTTCTTATTCTTACATAGTATCTTGAATTGCCTGCTCTGCCCTTGATTGTTTTGCTTGTGGTATTTGGATTTGCAACGGTAACGGTTGCAGCATTTGAGAAATCTCTCTTGGTTGCATACTGAATCTGATAGCCGGTGGTCTGGCTCGCCTGCTTATTCCATTTAAGTGTGAAACCATTTTTGATTGCCTTAAAGCCGCCCTTATTGCTTGGTACAAACTCTGTTGGCTTTGGGTTGATATAGTATGCGAAAGTCTTTGTTCCGCTGTAATTACCCTTCATTTTAACAGTTACTGTATATCTGCCAACATTGGTTGAATTCCAGTTTGAATAATCAACTGTAAAATCCTTTTTATAAGTAAGCTGTTTTCCGTTGCTGTCTGTTACAGTTACTGTCGGTCTTTGTACCTTTCCGTTTGTTGTAAAAGTGTTTCTGCTCATTTTGGCAGTAGTTTTTGACTGCGGTACAATCTTGTAGGTATAAGTTCTTGTGTCCTTATATTTACCAATAAGATTAACTGTTACTTTATATGTGCCTGCATTGGTAGAATTCCAATTTGAATAATCAACTGTGAAATCCTTTTTATATTCCAGCTTTTTACCATTTCTGTCTGTTACAGTAATAGAAGGTCTTTGCACCTTTCCGTTATAAACAAACTCATTTTTTGAACGCTTAATTGACGATGCTTTAGGTACAGTTTGACCAAAATCCATAATCTTACTGCAGTCCTTACATACTTTCTGACCTGTGAAGCCATCACTTGTACAGGTTGCTTTTACTTGTTCAAAAACAGTAGTATTACTGTGTTTACACGGAGTATAATTTGAAGGAGCTTTGTCACTTAAGGTTACATTAAATGAGCCCGGAGTGTATGCATTTGCTGTAAATGCCGCAACTTCTCTCTTATTTAAATACATTTCAATAACAAAATTTCCGTTAATATAATTATCATCTTCCATAATTACATTTTCGGCTGAAGTGCTTTTTGTTGCCACGCCAAATGTATCAAGATTACCGGTTGAATAAAAATAATATGTGCCTGCTTTTTCAGCAAAAAACATAAAACATATCATTTCATCACGATCACCAGGGCTGGTAACAGTAACACTTTTGGTCTGACCCACTTTGATTTCATCATAGGATTCTGCCTTGGCTGAAAATTCAGCGCCTGCTGCTATGCTCATCAGCATTACTAATGACATAACTAATGATAACAATTTTTTCATACTGATTCTCCTTTATAAAATATTATCGTCGTAAGTCTATTATATCAAACAAGTTGTTTGATGTCAATATAAAACAAACATTTTGTTTTATATTAATTAATGGTGATGATATGGATTACAGAAAACGGATGTTTGACTTAAGAACAGATAATGACTTGCGACAGGAAGATTTAGCAAATGTGCTGAATATAACAGGGCAAGCTTACGGAATGTATGAAAACGGAAAACGCTGTCTTCCGATAGAGCACTTAATTACACTATGTAAATTTTATAATGTAAGTGCTGATTATCTTCTTGGACTCAGTGACAAAAAATAAAAGGATTATGTTTAGAATTTTGTCTAAACATAATCCTTTTTGTTATTTAATCAGTGACTCTCCTGTCATTTCATCAGGCTGAGCAAGACCGAGCATTTTAAGCATTGTCGGTGCAATATCGCAAAGCTTGCCGCCCTCACGAAGCTCTGTACCCTCACCGCAGTTTGCGGCAACAAAAGGAACAGGATTAGTTGTGTGGGCTGTGAATGGAGAGCCGTCAGGCTCCTTCATCATATCAGCATTACCATGGTCAGCAGTAATAAACAGGCAGCCGCCCATTTTTACAACGGCATCATAAAGTGAGCCAACACATTTATCAACAGCCTCAACAGCAGCAACTGCTGCGTCAAAAATTCCTGTATGACCAACCATATCGCAGTTCGCAAAGTTAACAATGATTACATCGTATTTTCCTGAAAGTACTGCTTCATCAAGCTTTTCGGAAACCTCGTAAGCACTCATTTCAGGCTTAAGGTCATAGGTTGCAACCTTTGGTGAAGGGATAAGAATTCTGTCCTCACCCTCATTAACAGCCTCAACACCACCGTTGAAGAAGAAGGTTACGTGCGCATATTTCTCTGTTTCAGCAATTCTGAGCTGAGTCATATTATTCTCAGCAAGGTACTCACCGAGTGTATTATTCAGGCTCTGCGGCTTGAATGCAACAAGTACATTCGGCATTGTTACATCATACTGTGTCATACAAACATAGGTAAGCTCCATACGCTCTCTTTCAAAGCCTGTGAAAGCATCATCAACAAAGGTTCTTGTGATTTCTCTTGCTCTGTCAGGACGGAAGTTGAAAAATACAACGCTGTCCTTAGCACTGATTCTGCCTTCATTTTCAAGGCATATGGTTGGCTCAATGAACTCATCGGTTACGTTTTTACCATCAGCATCAACCTTTTCATAGCTTTCCTCAATAGCCTTGACAGGGTCAAGTGCCTTGATACCCTCACCAAATACAAGTGCATCATAAGCCTTTTTCACTCTGTCCCAGTTATTATCTCTGTCCATCGCATAGTATCTGCCAACAACAGTAGCTACCTTACCTACACCGATTTCATTCAGCTTTTCAATTGCTTCTGCAACAAAATCCTTACCGCTTGTCGGCGGAACATCACGGCCATCCATAATGCAGTGAAGATAAACCTTTTCAAGTCCCATTTTCTTAGCAAGCTCAACAATTGCCCAGATATGTGAATTATGAGAATGGACACCGCCGTTGCTCATAAGGCCCATAAGGTGAAGGGATGTGCCGTTGTCAATTGCGTTCTGAACAGCAGTTTTCATTGCCTCATTTTCAAAGAAATCGCCATCCTCAATTGATTTTGTTATTCTTGTAAGCTCCTGATAAACGATTCTACCGGCACCGATATTGGTATGACCAACCTCAGAATTACCCATCTGACCGTCAGGCAAACCGACATTCATACCTGATGCACCGATATAGGTGTATGGATTTTCAGCCATAATTCTGTCAAGGTTTACTTTATTTGCGGCAGTAACAGCGTTGCCGTAATCGCTGTCATTCTTGCCGAAACCGTCCATAATACAAAGTACTACAGGTTTTTTCATAATATAATGTCCTCCAAATTAAGTCCTCTAAACTAAATGGGTGGGAATAACCCACCCAGATAATCAAATTAATTATTTGCTTGCAGCCTTAACGATGATTGAAAAATCCTCAGCCTTAAGTGAAGCACCACCGATAAGTCCGCCGTCAACATTAACCTTTGAAACAAGCTCATCAGCATTCGTAGCGTTCATTGAGCCGCCGTACTGAATTGTAACAGCCTGAGCAGCATCCTCGCCATAAGCCTCAGCAATAGCCTGACGAACATATCCGTTACCCTCATCAGCCTGGTCAGCAGTAGCAGTTACACCTGTGCCGATTGCCCATACAGGCTCATAAGCAATAATAACATCTTTAAGCTGGTCAGCAGTAACATTTGTAAGAGCCATTTTTGTCTGATACTTTAAAAGAGTTTCTGTATAACCAAGCTCTCTCTGCTCAAGAGTTTCACCAACACAAACGATTGGCTTAAGTCCCTTTTCAAGAGCCTTAAGAGTGCGAAGGTTAACTGTCTGATCTGTTTCACCGAAATACTGTCTTCTTTCACTGTGACCGATAACGACATACTCAACACCAAGCTCAAGGAGCATATCTGCTGAAACCTCGCCTGTGTAAGCACCGCTGTCTTTAAAGTGAACATTCTCTGCACCGATTTTGATGTTTGAGTCCTTTGCAGCCTCAACAGCTGCAGGAACATCAACAAATGGTACACAAAGAACAACATCACAGTCTGCACCTGCAACAAGTGGTTTCATTTCATTAATGAGTGCAGTTGTCTGTGCAGGTGTATTGTTCATTTTCCAGTTACCTGCAATAACTGCTTTTCTTAAATCTTTATTCATTTCTTTATACCTCTTATTATCTATATTAATTTTGATTAGCTGATTTTGTTCTTAGGCAAGGCTTTGTTAAAATTTCACTGAGGGGGAACATACCTTGTGTATGTGACCGAATGGAATTTTAACGATACGAAGCATAAGGGCAAGAGAAACAATCAAAAATCAGTATTTGTCCTGTAAAGCACAAATACCCGGTAAATCCTTACCCTCAAGGAACTCAAGAGAAGCACCGCCGCCTGTTGAGATATGGCTCATCTTATCAGCAAAGCCAAGCTTTGTAACAGCAGCAACTGAGTCACCGCCACCGATAACTGAGATTGAACCGCTCTCTGCAACAGCCTTAGCTACGCAGATTGTACCTGCTGCAAAGTTATCCCACTCAGAAACACCCATAGGACCATTCCAGATAACAGTGCCTGCACCCTTGATTGCATCGGCAAATATTTCCTGCGTCTTAGGACCAATATCAAGACCCATCCAGCCGTCAGGAATTTCGTCACTGTTAACAATCTGTGATTCAGTGTTTTCATCATACTCCTTACCAACCTTGTTATCAACAGGGATAAGGAACTTAACACCCTTTTCTTCAGCAGACTTCATCATTTCGCCTGCCTTTTCAACCCAGTCAGCCTCAAGAAGAGAATCACCGATGTTGTGACCTAAGAACTTCATAAAGGTATAAGCCATACCGCCGCCGATAATGATTGTGTCGCACTTTTCAATCAGATTAGAGATAACACCGATTTTGTCTGAAACCTTAGCACCGCCGAGGATTGCAACAAGCGGTCTTTTAGGCTCGGCAAGAGCACCGCCCATAAACTTGATTTCCTTCTGAATCAGATAACCGCAAACTGCAGGCAAATAGGATGCAACACCTGTGGTTGAGCAGTGTGCTCTATGTGCAGTACCGAATGCATCGTTAACAAAAATATCAGCAAGTGACGCAAGCTCTTTTGAGAAGTTCTCTTCGTTCTTTGTTTCTTCTTTTCTGTAACGAACATTCTCGAGGAGCATAACCTCGCCGTCCTTAAGCTCGGCAGCAATAGCCTTAGCATTTTCGCCGACTACCTCTGCATCCTCAGCAAGCTTAACCTCTGTGCCGAGATACTCGCTGAGCTTCTTAGCAACAGGAGCAAGGCTGAACTCAGGCTTATATTCACCCTTTGGTCTGCCGAGATGTGAGCAAAGAATAACCTTTGCACC
>VSOH01000124.1 GCA_009774735.1 Clostridiales bacterium | reverse complement strand
TATCTCTATAATCAGACAATAAAACATTGTTATCATTATCTAATTCAAACTCTGAAAATTCCTTGTCTTTCAATTCTTTTTTTAGCTCTTTGATTAATTTTTTAGGTAATATTTCATCAAGAGCATCCAAATATGACGTATAAACAATTAATGCATAAGCATATTTAATTTGCTGTACTCTTGTTACATAATCAGGCTTACATATAGAATTAATAGATTCAAGTATGCTTTTACCGATACTTACCAATCTGTCCTTAACTTCAAGACAAGATAATAAAGGGAGATAAGCCGGTCCTAAAGCAATTGGTGTAAATATGATAGCAGCATCAAATAATTTATCAAATTTATCTAAAATTTCTACACCAATATTTTCTTCCTCTAAAAATGATTTTATGTCTTTGAAACGAAAATTTTTTATCATTATATTTTCCTCCAATATAGTTAAAATTACCCTTCGTGTATATAGTTACGAAAAAGACAAAAAGTAACAAAAAATCAGAGGATTTTTTTGAAATTAATATTGTTGCTGATTATCTGTATCATTCATAATATCAGCAAACATGGAAAAGAGCTCATCTTTATCAACATTGCAATTGTTGACGAAATTGATTAATGATAAAGCAGAGCAGAAACTGATACCGTGCTCCAGGTTTGAATAAGAACGAAGTGATATGTTTAATTTTTCTGCCATTTCTTCTTGTGACAATTCAAGCTCTGCACGCTTTTCTATCAGCTCATTTTTGAAACTCTTTTTCAAACAATCAAGTGTTGACATTTCCAACACCTGCCCGGATGTGCTAACAGAACTAATTTGTTGCTGCATCCAATATATTAGTGGTTAAATACAACAAATGTAACAAAAAATTTTGAATAAAGATATTGTTAGGTACGCACTTGGTGCGCACCTGCTTTTATGTACTATTTTCACAATACAAAATAGTTTGCTTAACAAGATTGATTTTAAAAGGCAGAGGTATCATAGTATTAAACATTTTTGATACCTTTAACTCCTTTTGTTGAGGTGATAACTGTCTTAATACCTTATACTTATTTCCGCTGAAAAAGCATCCGCTTTCAAAAACAACTTTTACAGGTGTAAGAGAAGGCATCAGATATAAAGCTTCTTCTACTGTAATATCGTTAACCATTGCTTTTGTCCCCCAAATTTAAAATTCCTAAAATGTAATCCACAAGGTCAGTATTCATATCTTCACCGAGGGCAAGCTCCTCATCCATAATGTCCTGAAGCTCTTCGTCGGTAAACGGACTTAAACTGCTCTAATATTCTTTAATATTCTCAACAGTAAATCTAATTGGTTCATTTCCGACTAATTCAGAAACTATCTTTTCTTCTGCATCCTTTGGCGTATACATAGTTGCCTGTTCAAGCTTTTTCAGTTCAATGCATTCCTTCATATACTTTTGCACTTCCTTTTCAGGCTTAAGCACACGAACATAATGCACGGAATACAGCATAACACCCATAATCACCACAAAGGCTGCAGCTCCCGATATTGCTATTCCCATTTTTATCTCCTTTCTAAAAATCAATAACACTCTGGAAAACAAGGGTCTTTGCTCCTGGATTTCAGGAACTTATATCCCTTATCAGTGTTCTGATAAAGATAAAAACCTTCTGTTCCTTGCGTTACGGTTAAACGCTGACCTGCTTCGTCGATGAAGGTCATTATGACCTTTTCACTCTTCGGTATTTCTTTTAGTACGTCATTTATTTTCTTTGGCATAATATATTCCTCTACAAAATTAAATGTTAATCTCGGTATCTACACCAACATCAAGATAAATTCTTTTTTGCTTAAAATATGCCTGAAGCTGACCGATAGACATAGCAAACATAGGATGCTCACTGCCAACACAAAATTCAATAATATATTCTGCAGCGTTTTCATCAGCAATCACATCTACATTGAAACTGATATTTTCTATGCACAAACGATTTAAAAGTATTGTAGGTAATTTGTATTTGTGATAGTAGGATATTTTTATTTTCAGATTTTGTTCTTTTGAAATACTGATTAAATGATACATATCTTTTTCCCCTCTTGTAACATATTGCGTTTTTTTATTAATTGTTTTCATAATGGTGATAAAAAATCTACAGCAAAACAAGAGAATTGCACAACGAAACAACACAATATAAATTGCATAATTATTTGTTTTTAAATTAGAAAGAGGCAATAATAAATCTGGCATTATTAACCATAAAAAACATAGAATTGCAAAAGAAACAATCCCTGAATAGACTGTTATCATTCCTTTTTTTAAAATATTAAAAAAATGATATAAATAATATGCAACTCCGAATAATGCTATTATAGGAGAGGAAATATATAGAACATATTCATCAGTGATTTCTCTTCCATTAATAAACATACTGTTTACAACAAATAGAATTGTTAATAAATAGATTGTTTCAGTTGCTCTAACTGTATAAGTAATGCTATTACGAAATTCAATATCCGTGAAATAGTGAATAAATTTTATAATATTATCTTTTTTCATATGTATAATCATTTCTTATTGATTTAACAAACCGGTTGAACCCATACTCCCCGGGCTTTTAATTTCTGACCTCATTAAAAGCAGTTTTGAGCACGATAGTTGCCAGGGATATTTAGGAGGTCTATGAAAACAAAATAGGCGATTGAATTAATCAACCGCCTTTGTTTTTTAATATTATTTTTTGAATCAGTTCAAATTGCTCAAGTATTTTTTCTTGAGCATCAGATAGTTTTGCATAATCCTCTCTTTTCAAAACAGTACCGTTTTTTAGAATATCATTTTCGCTTATTTTCAAAAATTCTGTAGATAGAGCCTGAAAATTAGAGTGATTAACAATATATGTTGAATATGGATATTCTGCTTTTACACGATCCTTTTTGTTTGAAAAAAGCAAATCATTTAACACATCTTCACTTAAAGGCTTAGAGAGAGCTATCACAGCACACTCAGAGCCTAATTTTTTCAGATTATGCTCTCGGATATATTGAATCAAAAGCTCCTGCTCCTTTACTGACAAGGCAGCAAGTGATGCAGCATTTTTTACACCGACAGCACCATAATCAACCATATTTAATAAATCAGGAATTAATGCAGTCAATTTTAAATAATACTGTATCATTCGGACACTGTCGCCGCTTTCATCGGCTACAAGAGAAGTAGTACGCACCGGGTGCGTACCTTCCTTTTCGTAGCTTTCCTTAAGCATTTTATAAGCAAAAGCCTTTTCAGACGGCAACAGTTGTTGCCTGTTCGTTGTATTCTGTGTAACAAGTATTCTTTCTGCTTTTGCATCAGGCACATCAATAATGTAACAAGGCAATGTATTCAAACCAACCACTGCCGCTGCATATTTTCTTCTATGACCCGAAAGCAATTGATATTTGTGTTTATATACTCTTACAATACAAGGATTAAGAATGCCGTTCTCTTTTATATCATCAATTAAATCTTCCATTTCAGCATTATGCAGTACCTTAAATGGTTGATTTTCAAAATCAAGTATTTCCCCTATCGGCAATTCTTTAATGGTTCTGCAGCTTATATCTGCTCCCATTAAGGAAGAAAAGGAATTGTCAGCTGAGGAGTTTGACAGTTTCATTATATCAACCTTCATATCAGCATCCCCTTTCAATACACTCTTTTGCAAAGGATAAATACTGATTACCGAGCTTACTGTTCTTTTTAGCAGTTAAGCTTTTCTTTTCATAAGTAGAATTTGTTGCTTCAACAGAACGTGATATAACTGTATGAAATACTTTATTTCCAAACTGTTCACACAGCACTTCACGAACCGCTTTAGCCATATTTGTATTATCATACATTGTCAGAAGAACACCAAGAAGATTAAGCTCAGGATTCAGGTTTCGTTTAACCTGGTCAAAAGCATTCAGAAAAAGATGAATTCCGTCAAGGGCAAACTTCTGTGCCTGAACAGGAACAATAACACAGTCACTTGCTGTTAATGCATTAACCATTAAAATACCTAATGACGGCAAGCAGTCAATGATTATATATTCATAGCAATTCAAACAATCATCACTAAGAATTCTTTTTAATGTTGTTTCTCTGCTCATAACATTAATTAAAAAGATTTCGGCACTTGATAACCTGATATCTGACGGTATATAGTCAATGCCTTCAGAACTGGTATATATTGATTTTTGAACATCAACACTGCCAAGAGATACATTGCTCATTAATGTTGAAATCGTTTCATTCTCAGCTGAATGTTCATAACCTAAATAATCACTTAGATTAAATTGAGGGTCAAGGTCAATAAGCAATACCTTCTTGCCCTGCAGCTTTAAGCTGCTTGCCAGGTTAAGTGCTGTTGTTGTCTTGCCAACACCGCCCTTCTGATTTGCAATTGCAATAATTTTTTGATTTCTCATAATGTGTTCCTTTCTGCGCACTCGGTGCGCACTTGAATTTTTGTGTTCCTTTTATATAAGCATAGAAAAAAGGCAGGGGAACACAAACCTGCCTTTATCGGGATGCGCATCCCGTCTATGCTGTTAAAAGCCTTTCAGCTGATAACCAAATTAAGTATATAAAAAAGGTACGCACCGAGTGCGCACCTGTCATTTTCAAGATAAATATTCGTTTAATATGTTTGTTGATTTCATTAACTGTTTTTGTCTTATGTGAATATAAATATTTTTTGTAGTAGAAATATCTTTATGACCTAAAATTGTAGATATATCTTTATCAGGCAAATTTGCCTCATACAGATAAGTAGCATATTCATGTCTAACCTGATGAGGAGTTCCTTTTACACCTGTAGCCTTTTGATATTTTTTTATTCCTAACTCAACCTGACTTCCAATTAAATAATTTCCCTTTTCATCACAAAATAAAAGACCACTTTTATTTTTATCAATTACCTTCTTTAATGGTTCTAAAAAAGGAACAAATCTTTCTCCTGCCTCGGTTTTAGGTTCTTTCAAAACTGGTTTATTATGTTTATGATAAATTGATTTATTTATCTTTATTAAATTATTTTTCCAATCAAAATCCTCATATTCAAGAGCCAATACTTCTCCCCTACGTAAACCTGTATATAAGACAATATAATAGAACAATCCAAAATCAACATTCAGATTTATTTTCACTTTTTCTATATCACTGTCAGTAGGTAATTCTCTCGGAACCTCCCTTAACCCTTTAGGAATTGAAATATCTTTAACAATATTGCTCTGAATAATATCATTAACAA
>VSOH01000123.1 GCA_009774735.1 Clostridiales bacterium | reverse complement strand
GTTTTGATTTATATATTGCAGGTATTGATGAAATACCGAATGATGATTTTACAGAAACAATATCCGAATACCGCCTGAAAAAAGCGAAGAATTACAAAAATGAGGATGACAGAAAACTGAGCATTCTGTCAAGCCTTCTGCTTGATAAAGCACTGAAAAAACACGACCTTTCGGAAAGGAATATGAAATACACATTCAACGCTTACGGCAAACCGTATTTTGCCAATGCTGAAGATTTACATTTTAGTATTTCCCATTCGGGTGAATATGCAATGGTTGTATTGTCCGATAAAGAAATCGGCTGCGATATTCAGCAGATTAAAGATATTAACCTCTCCATTGCCGACAGATTTTTCACTGCCGAAGAAAGGAAATATGTAAAGTGCACTGAAAATTTTTTCAGAATCTGGACACTTAAGGAAAGTTTTATTAAAGCAATTGGCAAAGGATTGGCATTACCGCTTAATTCATTTTCAATCAAGGGATTAGATTCAGATAAATCTTATTGTGAATACAATCGTGAATTATATGAATTTAAGGAATTTGATAAAATGACTGGATACTGCATTGCAGTATGTGAAGTAAAACGATAAAAAGAACGCAGAAATTAATTTCTGCGTTCTTTTTCAGTTTATTCGTCATCACTTGAAAGCTTGAGGACAGCGAGGAATGCCTCCTGCGGAACTTCCACAGAACCAAACTGTCGCATACGTTTTTTACCCTCTTTCTGCTTTTCAAGCAGCTTCTTTTTTCTGGTAACGTCACCACCGTAGCATTTTGCAAGTACATCCTTACGGAGTGCCTTAACGGTTTCTCGGGCAATAACCTTTCCGCCGATTGCAACCTGAATCGGAATTTCAAACAGATGTCTTGGAATATGCTTCTTTAACTGTTCGGCAATCTTCCTTGCACGGACATAAGCCTTTTCTCTGTGAATTATAAATGACAATGCATCAATAATATCACCATTGAGAAGAACATCCACCTTGCACAAATCACTTTTTCTGTAATCAGCAATTTCATAATCAAAGGAAGCATAACCGCGTGTTCTTGATTTGAGTGCATCAAAGAAATCATAGATAATTTCATTAAGCGGAAGCTCATAATGAATATCAACTCGGTCAGGTGTGATATAATTCATATCCTTGAATATGCCGCGCCTTTCCTGACACATATCCATTATTGTTCCGACAAATTCACTTGGAACATAGATATGTGCATTTGAGAACGGCTCCTCACAGTAATCAATAATTGCAGGGTCAGGATAATTTGTAGGATTATCAATTTCCACCATAGTTCCGTCATTAAGATAGATTTTATAAACAACACTCGGAACGGTTGTGATAAGCTCCAATCCATATTCACGTTCAAGACGTTCTTCGATGATTTCAAGATGCAACAATCCAAGGAAGCCGCATCTGAAGCCGAAGCCCAGTGCCCCCGATGTTTCAGGCTCATAGGACAAGGACGCATCATTAAGCTGCAGCTTTTCAAGCGCATCACGCAGAGGCTCATAATAAGCACCATCGGCAGGATAAACGCCGCAGAAAACCATCGGATTAACACGTCGGTAACCGGGAAGAGCCTCAGGTGCAGGATTGGAAGCAAGTGTTACCGTGTCGCCCACTCTTGCCTCACTGACAGTTTTTATAGATGCGGTTATGTAACCAACATCACCTGCACAAAGGCAATCTGTTTTTTCAAGCGAGGTGGCTCTCATATAACCGACCTCTACAACTGTGAACTCAGCACCTGTTGCCATCATTCGCATTGTATCACCGGCTTTGATTTTTCCGTCCATCAGCCTGACATAAACAATTACACCCCTGTAAGGATCATAGATTGAATCAAATATAAGTGCCCTAAGAGGCTTATTGTCATCACCTTCAGGAGGTGAAACCTCGTTAACTATATATTCCAGAACATCCTCAACATTTTCGCCTGTTTTTGCACTTACTCGCGGAGCATCCAGACATGGGATACCGATAACCTCCTCAACCTCCTCAGCTACCCTGTCAGGGTCAGCGGCAGGAAGGTCTATTTTATTGATAACAGGTAAAATATCTAAATCATGGTCAAGAGCCAGGTAAGTATTTGCAAGTGTCTGTGCCTCAACACCCTGTGAAGCATCAACAATAAGTATTGCACCCTCACAGGCTGCCAGAGAACGTGAAACCTCATAATTGAAGTCAACGTGACCGGGTGTATCTATTAAATTAAATTCATAAAGCTCACCGTTTTTAGCCTTATAATCAAGCTTAACTGCGTGGGCTTTTATTGTTATTCCTCTTTCACGCTCAAGGTCCATATCGTCAAGAATCTGCTCCTGCATATCACGTCTGGCAACTGAGCTTGTAAGCTCCAGCAGACGGTCGGCAAGAGTTGATTTTCCATGGTCAATATGCGCAATTATTGAAAAATTTCTGATATGCTTTTTATCAACTGCCAAGGTTAAACCTCCGTAATTTTATTTATTCAAATCATTTATAGACTCAAGTTCATTCACAGCCTTTTTTAAATGGAAAACACCCCTAAAAAGACGCTGAATATATGCAAAGCCAATTAAATAAGGTCTTTTTTTCAGATATGGATAAAACCGTTCCATAATTCTTCGTGCAGGAAAAATCCTTTTAAAAACAAAGCCTATACCTGCCGCCGTTTTTGAATTATTTTCTCTCAGCTTTGAATAATCCTGCACTGCAGTCCCTCTGGAATCACCATAAATGCCAAAGCTGGTATAATAATAAAGCTGTCGGGCATCCCCGCTTGTCAATGCATTTCCGTCAAAAATGTTAAAAGCAAGTGCTCTTGTCTGCCTTTCAAAATCAAGAATACCGATTTCATAGAAACGATTTTCAATATATTTCCAAGTAAGCTTGTTGTTTTCTTTTTTCAAAAACAGATAATTATCAATCAAAAATCTGATACCGCAGCAGCTTTTAGTAAAGTGCTTGTACATATGGCAGATATTATAAATATACATATCATTCAAATCCATATGATAAAGGCACTTTTTACTGCTGTCAGCAACAGCCTTTTCCCACACGTTGCCTAAATCCGGACAGAAATCAGCACCCTCAAAAAACAGCTTGCGGTGAAACTCAAATGTATAGAAAGGAGCCTTGAAATAATCATCACTGTTGTCACTGTTATTCGTAACCCCATATCCCATTTTATACATAATATCGGCAACTGCCTCGCGCTTGGTGCCATCAAATAAAATATCAATATCACTCATCTGACGCATTTTCGACTGAGGGTAATAGTCACGCAGCACACTGCCCTTTAAAAGCATATATTTGACCTGATTTTTTTCAAGCTCTTTTTCAATACCTTCAAGCTCACTTTTCATAGCAATCATACGCAAAAGCTCATTCTGATTATAAAGCTGAAGCTCCTGCGCCTGTTCGGTCGGAAGAGAGCGTACATCCAAAACATGACAAATAACCGAATAAACCTGTTGCTTTTTTGAAAGGTCAACAAGCTTTTTCCAATCGATACCCTCAGGTGCAGCAGGAACACGTTCACCTCTTACTGCCGATATTAAAAGGGAGATAAGATATTCACTCTCAAGCGATAAATATTCCATAATCAATCCTCAATCAGATTTTTTGATTTAAGAAGGTCAATAAGCTCCTTCACATCTGCTCTGACTGTAGGCTCATCAACCTCATATTTTTCAAGCATAGCATCAACTATGCTGTCCTCTGTCTGTTCTGTTTTAAGCAGCTCAAAAATAAATGCAGCCGTAGGGTTATTTTTAATAAGACCGTTGAATTCCTTTGCCGCATCGCCTGTAGCAATTGCAAAGCTTTCGCCGTCTATTGAATTTGTAACAATTCCGTTTTTCAGTTTCATATTATCACCTGTTAACTTTATTCTTTATAATAAGTGCCACTGCCTCCACATGCGGAGTACGGGGGAACATATCTACCGCTGTAACACTTTGAGTTATGTAATTTTTATTTTTTAGTATTTCCAAATCCCTTGCCAATGTAGCACTGTCGCAGGAAACATAGACAATTTTCTTTGGTGACATCTGTTCCACAGTATCAAGCAGTGCTTTATCGCAGCCCTTACGCGGCGGGTCGAGAATAACTATATCGGGTTTTATCCCCTCTTTTTTCAGAAGGTCAGCACCATTTGCCGCATCGGCACAAATAAATTTTGAATTCGTGATACCATTTAACCCGGCATTGATTTTTGCATTTTCAATCGCTTGCGGAATAATTTCTATACCCACAAGCTGTTTAACACGGTCTGCCATAGTAAGTCCGATTGTACCAACACCGCAATATAAATCAAGCAGCACTTCGTTACCTGTAAGACCTGCGTATTTTCTTGCCTGTTCATACAGCCTTTCACACTGGCAGTGGTTAACCTGATAAAAGGAGTTGGGTGAAATCACAAACCTTTTGCCAAGAAGAACATCACTGATTGTATCACTGCCCCAAATCGTTTTTGAGTTTTTACCGAGAATAACATTTGTTCTATTTTTATTTATATTTAATACAACAGATTTAAGATTCGGCAGTCTTTCAAGGAGAAGCTCAATAAGCAAGTCAGCTTTCGGAATACTGTCACCATTAATGACAGCACAAGCCATCAGCTCGTTCGTTGCAAAGCCCTTGCGAAAATAAATGTGTCTTAAAAGACCCCTGCCTGTATTCTCGTCATAGGATGTAACATCAGCAGCCTTAACCCATTTTTCAAAGGCTTTAATGCCCTGTTCAAATTCCTCAGGCTGTAAACGGCAATCTGAACACGGTATAATTCTATGACTTTTATAAGCATAAAAGCCTGCAAAAAGCTCACTGTCACCAATAGATACAGGATACTGTGCCTTGTTTCTATAATGATCAACAGACTCAGCACCTATGATTTCCTCTGCCTGAATATCAAGGTGACCGATACGCTTAAGCGAGTCATTTACCCTCGAAAGCTTGTACTTAAGCTCCTCATCATAGGTCATATTTCTGAACGAACAGCCACCGCATTTTTTTGAATGAGGACAGTCACTTTCAATTCTTGATGAACTTGGTGAAATGACTTTATCAACCTTGCCCACTGCATAATTCTTTGAGCGTTTTATTATGTGTGCAATTATTCTGTCACCGGGCACAGTATCATTAACAAAAACCGCCAAGCCATCATATCTGCCGACACCACTGCCCTCAGAGGTCAAAGCATCAATATTCAGTTCTATATTATCATTCTTTGAAAGCTCCACAATTTTACCTCTGAACATAATTTTACAATTAACATAATAACATATCAAC
>VSOH01000122.1 GCA_009774735.1 Clostridiales bacterium | reverse complement strand
TATTATGACCTTTGGATTTATTTTAACACTTTGGCTGTCACATAACACAAGCTGGAACATTCCTTTTATCGGAACAGTTAATTTTGAAAAAAATATTTTCACAGCAATTATTTTCTGGGTGCTTTCATTTTTCATTGTCTATGGCTGTGTAAATTCAGTTAATCTTACCGATGGTATTGATGGTCTTTGCTCATCTGTTACAGTTACAGTTGCCGTTTCCTTCATTATTATCGGTCAGTGGATGGAATTTGCAGGTCTTAAAATATTTGCAGGTGCTCTCCTCGGCGGTGTGCTCGGTTTCCTTTGCTGGAACTGGAATCCTGCCAAAACCTTTATGGGTGACACTGGTTCGCTGTTTTTAGGCGGTATGGTTGTGGCAATGGGGTATCTGTGCAAATGCCCGCTGATTTTACTGCCAATCGGTATTGTTTATGTTTGCGAAACAATGAGTGATATTATTCAGATTGGTTATTTCAAAATTACGCACGGCAAGCGTGTATTTAAAATGGCACCCATTCACCATCATTTTGAAATGTGCGGCTGGAAGGAAAAGAAAATTTGCGTTGTCTTTTCATTTGTTAACGCAATCGGCTGTGCAGTTGGATTATTAATTTTGTATTTCGGCGTTTATAACAGATAAAAATTTTTGAAAGGAGCATAGTATGCCTGAAAGAGCAGCTCGCAGCGGCGAGCAGAAAATAATTAAAGCAAAAAACAGAACAGGCATTTCTAAGGATCATTTTTTTGTAACAGGCAGTATTGACATTCCGTTTCTGGCATTGACTATTGCACTGCTCACAATAGGATTGATTATGCTTTTTTCTGCATCATATCCATTAGCATATTACAGATTTAATCATGATTCATATCATTATTTTACAAGGCAGTTTGCTTTTGCTGTAGTTGGCTTAATTGCGATGGCGGTTATGTCAAAGGTGAATTATAAGTGGCTGAAGGTAGCAGTGGTTCCGCTTCTTGCAGTTACGATTCTGCTTTTGATAATTGTTCTTTTTTACCATACAAATGTAGGCGGAGCAGATGAAAGTGACTTCAAGCGCTGGATTCCTTTGCCGGGCGGGCTGACCTTTCAGCCATCTGATTTGGCAAAGTTTACAATTATATTAACCTTTGCATCGTATATATGTGATTATTACAGCAAAATGAAAAATATCAAGTATGGTGTGTTGTATCCGCTTGGAATAATTGTTGTTTTCTGCGGTCTGATTTTTCTTGAACACCATATGTCTTGTACAATCCTGATGTTTCTTATCGGTGCAACTATGATGTGGGTCGGCGGCAGTGACTGGAAGCTGTTTGCTTTTGGGTTGGCTGTACTTGTTCTTGTTGTATTTATAGTAATTACCATGCCTGATATGCTTGAAAATTATGCAGGTGACAGGGTTAAAGCGTGGCTTGACAAGGATTTTGACCCAAGGGGAGCACGCTGGCAGACAAATAACTCGCTCTACGCAATCGGCTCAGGCGGATTATTCGGTGTCGGTCTTGGCAATTCAAAACAAAAATATCTTTATGTATCCGAGCCGCAGAACGACTTTATTTTCTCAATTGTGTGTGAGGAGCTGGGCTTTGTCGGTGCAGCGCTTATAATCATTCTGTTTACAGCACTGGTTATAAGAGGCTTTGTTATTGCATCACGTTGTCATGACAGATTCGGTGCACTGCTGATTATCGGTATCGTTGCGCAGATTGGTGTTCAGGTTGGTCTTAATATTTTGGTTGTAACAGATACTCTGCCTAATACAGGCATAGCACTGCCGTTTTTCTCCTATGGAGGAACGTCAATACTTCTATTGCTTTTCCAGATTGGAGTAGTTCTTTCTGTTTCACGAAAAGCCAGCCAAAAGAAAGTTTAATAGCAGGTGATGAAATGAGAATATTATTTGCCACTGGCGGTACAGCAGGTCATATTAATCCTGCTCTTGCCGTTGCATCCTTTATCAGAGAAACTCAAAAAGATTCTGAAATTCTGTTTATCGGTACAAGCGACCATATGGAAGCAAGGCTTGTACCGAATGCAGGATTTGATTTTAAAACAATTGATATATCAGGATTTAGACGGTCATTTGCACCGAAAGCGATTGTTCACAATGTTAAAACTGTTGCCCGTCTTGTTAAATCATCAGCTGAAAGCAAAAAAATAATTAAGGAATTTAATCCTGATGTTGTTGTTGGTTTCGGCGGTTATGTATCAGGTCCTGTTCTTCAGAGTGCAGTGAAAATGGGTATACCAACTTGTATTCATGAGCAGAACGCTTTCCCCGGCATAACAAACAAAACACTTGCCAAAGAGGTTGACCGTGTAATGCTCACAGTTGAGGATGCGAAAAAGCATCTTGAGCCAAAGAATGAGCCTGTGGTTACAGGTCTTCCGGTTCGTGGTGAGCTTCTTAAAGCCGATCGAGATTTTGCAAGAGCTCACCTTGGCATACCCGATGATAAATACTTAGTTCTTTCCTTTGGCGGCTCACTCGGAGCAAAACCGCTGAATGAAGCAATGTTCAATATTCTTTTGTCAAGTGCCGAAAGCGGAAAGTACTGTCATATTCATTCTGTCGGTACAAATGGCTCAGAGTATCTTGATAAATTTGAAAAAGAAGGATTTGAGAACGGAAGAAAAGGTACTGTGGATGTAAGACAGTACATAGATAATATGGATATCTGTATGGCTGCGGCCGACCTTGTAATCGGCAGAGCAGGTGCTTCGTCACTTTCGGAAATTGAGGCACTTGGCAAGGCATCTATTCTGATACCGTCACCCTATGTTGCGGAAAATCACCAGTATCATAATGCAATGGCACTTGTTAACAGGCATGCAGGATTTATTCTTGAGGAAAAGGATTTAACATCTGAAAAACTCAGCGAAATGATTGACAGCCTGCTCAGTGACAGAGCTAAACTCAGTGCTGTTGAAAAAAATGCAAAGGCAATGTCAATAACAGATTCGAGAGAACGCATTGCCTCAATTATTCTTTCACTTGTAAAATAATAAAATTCACCTTTGCAAAGGTAAAACATAGTATGTTTTATAAAACTCTTGCAGAGGTGATTCAATGGATGTTTTTAAAATTAACGGTAAAAACACCTTAAAAGGGGAGGTCACACTCCACGGTGCGAAGAATTCTGCATTGCCTATATTGGCGGCAGCACTTCTTGTTAAAGGTGTTACAGTAATACATAATTGCCCTGATTTAAGTGATGTGCGCGAAACGCTTGGAATACTTGAAAGCTTTGGTTGTAAGGTTGAGCAGAACGGTAACACCATTGTAATTGATGCTTCTGTTGTGAATGGAAGCGAAATTGACGAGCATGTTATGCGTCTTATGCGTTCATCAATACTTTTTCTGGGAGCACTTCTGGCACGTAATCACAGCGCTTCAATTTTTCTTCCCGGTGGATGTGATATCGGTTCAAGACCAATTGACCTTCACATAAAATCACTGAGAGCACTGGGTGCTGAAATTATTGAAAACGGCTCATCAATAAACTGCACCTGCAGAGGTATGACAGGTGCTAAAATTATTTTGCCTTTTCCGAGTGTCGGTGCTACTGAAAACATAATTATTGCTTCGGCAATTTCCAGGGGCAGAACAATAATTGTAAATGCAGCCCGTGAGCCTGAAATATGCGATTTAGTACAATTTCTTAATAGCTGCGGTGCACGAATTTATGGTGCAGGTGAGGGTACTGTTGAAATTGAGGGTGTTCGTGAACTGCATCCGTCAGAGCACAGGATTATACCGGACAGAATACTTGCTTCAACCTATATGAGTGCCTGTGCCATCACCGGCGGCAACATAATAATTCATGACGTTAAGCCGAGCTCATTAACACCTGTTTTTCCTATATTCAATGAAATGGGCTGCAAGCTTTATTTAAGAGATGATTGTCTTGAAATATCAGCGCCTAACAGATTAAAGCGTGTTAAAATGATAAAGACAATGCCTTATCCCGGCTTCCCAACGGATTCGCAGTCACCGATAGCAGCAGCACTGTCTGTGGCAAGGGGAACATCTGTAATAAAAGAAAATATATTTGAAAACAGATTCAGATATATTAGTGAGCTTAATCGCTTTGGCTGTGATATTGATATCAACGACCGAATGGCGGTAATTAACGGTGTCAAATATCTTAAATGTGCAAACGTATATGCTACTGATTTAAGGGGCGGTGCCGCACTTGTTGTAGCAGCGCTGAGAGCAGAGGGTGAGTCCACCATCCATCAGCTTGAGCATATTGACAGGGGCTATGAAAGCCTTGAAAAAAATCTGTTACTTTTGGGTGCGGATATAAAGAGGATTAAAAATGAAGAAGAAGGATAAGCCTAAAAAAAGAATACCAAAAGAGAATACCAACCTTGTAGATTTAGGCTTGGAGCCTCCTAAGCTTTATCGTGATTCACAAAAGAAAATTGTTGCTGCTGACTCTAAGCAGAGAAAAAGCAAACAGCTCAGCAGAAATGAAAAACGGCAAAAGGATACTAAAAGACGCAAAAAAAGAAATAAGCTGAGAAAATTTTTGCTATGGTTTTTGGCAGTAGTGGTTATTGCTTCAGTAGGTGTTGTACTTTCTTTAACAGCTTTTTTCGGTATAGAAAACATAACAGTTAGCGGAAATGCTCGCTATACCGAGGAGGAAATACTGAATCAGTGTTTAATCGGCACCGGAGAAAATCTTTTTCTTGCTGATGTGAAAAGTGCTTCTGATATGCTGGAGCTAAACCTTCCTTATATATATACGGCTGAAATAAAGAGAAAATTACCATCAACCATTGAGCTTGTAATTACAGAGTCAGAGCCTGCGTATTATATAAAAAATAAAGACAAAACGTTTATTCTGCTTGATGATAATTTCAAGGTTCTTGAAACAGATGCTGAGAAAAGCAGCGGTATTGCTGTCAAAAAAGCAAAGGTCACTGAAGCGTCAGCAGGCAGACAGATTCTATTTGAAGATAAAGATACCGGCGAATGTCTTAAAAAGCTGTCACAGGCAGTTAAGGACAATAATATTGATGAAATAACTGCTATATACAGTAATAACATAAGTGATAATTATGTTGTTTATGATAACAGAATTGAATTTAAGCTCGGTACCTGTGATGACCTTGAGCAAAAGATATATCAGGGTTTGGCTGCTTGTAAGCAGCTTAATGAAAGCAATCCCAATGCTAAGGGAATAATGACAATAAATGGTGGAAAGCAAATCTACTTTACAGAAAAATAAGTGTAAAGTGATTGTATTGTCGAATCATGTTGCGATTATTCACAATTG
>VSOH01000121.1 GCA_009774735.1 Clostridiales bacterium | reverse complement strand
CACTTTGCTCGCCTGTTTATATGGAAAAGTTCCTTTCTTCAAGTAAAATAACAACTTATAATGATGATGCTTTTAAACAAAAAATTTCACTTTTGTCTGAAAACAGCGGAATACCTGTCAGAGTATTTGAGGCGTCTGATAATGTCGGAGGGTACAGCGAAACAGTTGTTGAACGATTTTATAACGGAAATGATACTACAATGCTTACCAAGAATAAAATAACTGTTTATGAAAATCTGATTATTGAATTTCTTGAGGGAAATAATGAGTCATATGATTCTGCATTTGTGCACAATACTGCAATCAAAGCAGCAGAAATTTATGCTGAGTGCTATGGCGTAAAGAATACTGAATTTTTCAAAGAGTTTATTGATAATACTGTAAGCAGTTACGGCAAGCTTGTTTCTTTGGGATTAGTTATTGTCCTTATTTCGTTTCTGTTGATATTAAGTCTTTTTGACAACAAGAAGAAATCCTACAGGTATTATTTAAGTGCTTTTACTGCAGCAGGATTGTCGTTTGTTTTTACAGGTGCAATCTGCCTTATATTAGGAATAGGCAAAGGAGCAGTAATTACTCCGTCTGTTTACAGTGATGCGATTTTTAAAAGCATTAATGTAATGTTCCTGATACACATTGCAGTTGGTCTGGTAGTGGTTGTTTTCTCAACGATTGCAGCGTTAAAATCAAACAAGCTTATCAAACACCATAGCAAATTCTAATATAATAGTTTTAAATAATATAATATATAATGTAATAATATATAGATATATAGATTATATACAATCGGTAAAGCAGTGTATTCATTAGGAAAACACTGCTTTTTACTTGTTTTGGCTAAAAATCAAGAGGTTTTTTTCTTAATCTAAATATGGGGTCAAGTATATGGAAAACCCGTGCTTTTATCAATATGTAGTATATTTTTTACTAAAAAATAATAAAAGTTACAAAATGTAAGAATTTTGTAGTACTTTTCTAACGATTTCACAAAAAAAATTAATCACGTGCTAAAGCGTTAAAAGTTAGAACCACAAGATATTGATAAGTCTTAATTTTGTCTTAATAATTAAAATTACAAACCTGTGCACATTGCACAAAAAACTCAACTTTGATTTGTTGACAACTTATGCATTTGTGATATAATGGCAAGCGCTCGGGGAAATAATAGTGTAAAGCAGAAAAAATTTACTTTCTGTTTAGTGGATAATTCCACTGAATATTAGGAGTTAAAGAAACTGAATAACCTAATATTTCGAAGACAAAGGAGATTAAGATGATAAACCAATCAAATGCTGGCGGACTTAAGGGCTTAAGCCGTGCAGTCCTTACAGCAGTAATTGCTTTTATTGTTGCAATCGGTATTTTTGCTACAACCGCATTCGCAGGTCTTGTTAGCCAATACAATGTTGAAATTCAGATTGACAACGATAGCTTTGTAGTTACAACGAATGAAACGGAACCAATCGAAATCTTGTCACAGGCAAATATCACTTTAGCTGATAGTGACAAACTTGATATCAGTGCATTTACAGGCAGTGAGGGCAGTGTTATCAGGATTGACAAACTCAATAATGTGAATATTGAATTTGACGGTGCAATAAACAGCTATTCTGTTTATGCAGATACAGTGGGTGAAGCACTGAACGAGCTTGGCATCAGCTCAGATGGCAAGTTGAAAGCAAATTATGAGCTGACTGATTCTATTAAAGACGGTATGGTGATTACACTTCAGTCTGCAAAATCAGTTACATTGACAGTTGACAATACCTCAACTAAGTACGCAGTGTATCAGGGCACAGTTAATGACCTGTTAACGCTTGCAGGCATCAGCCTTGGTGCAGACGATTATACAGAGCCATCATTGAATACCGAGCTTAAGGATAATATGGCAGTCACCGTATATCGTGTTGAGTATAAAACTGTTGAAAAGAAAGAGAATATTTCTTTCAAAACCAGAAAGCAGAATGATAGCTCTATGAACATCGGCACCGAAAAGATTTTAACCAAAGGTGTCAATGGTGTAGATGAGGTCAGCTATGTGTTTAAATATGTTAACGGTAAGGAAGACGGTAAAACTGAGCTCAGCCGTAAGACCATTAAAGAGCCTGTTAATCAGGTTGTAAATGTAGGCACAAAAGCAAAAAGCACAGATGTAAGTGATAATATTACATTACAGTACAGTGAAAGATATAATGTGTCAAGCAATCCGTTAACCGCTTTTAAGGGCGTTGTTTATTACAATGGTCACAGAGAAACCTATTATTCTCAGAAGGTGCTTCCGGGCAACGGTCTGAATATTCCCGGCAGACATGTTGCAGAGGACGGTACCATAAGAGATGGCGACGGCTATATCTGTGTTGCAGCCAATACCTCCTATATGAAAAAAGGTACTACACTGATGACCTCTCTCGGTCCTGCAAAGGTGTATGACTGCGGCTGTGCATACGGAACAATTGATATATATGTAAACTGGTAACAGTATAAAAATACAGCAGAGATAATTAAACACTGCTGTATTTTTTTGTGCAATGATTTGTTTAAGTCAGTTTTATTTTTATGAATTGCTGTTGACTTATTATTGTAAATATCGTAAAATAAATTAAATATATTATTATAACGGAGGACTAATAATATGCTTAACAGTGAAAAAACATTAGAAAAGCTTGTTGCACTTTCTAAAGGCAGAGGTTTTGTATATGCAGGCTCTGAAATTTACGGCGGTCTTGCAAATACATGGGATTACGGTCCTTTGGGTGTTGAGCTTAAAGAGAATATTAAAAAGGCGTGGAGAAAGAAATTTATTCAGGAAAATCCATATAATGTAGGTCTTGACAGTGCTATTCTTATGAATCCGCAGACTTGGGTTGCATCAGGTCATCTTGGCGGTTTCTCTGATCCGCTTATGGACTGCTGCGATTGTAAAACAAGACACAGAGCAGACGATTTAATTGAAAACTTTGACGGTACAAATGTTGCAGGCTGGAGCAATGAGGAAATGGCTGCTTATATCAAGGAGCATAGCATTCCTTGTCCGAACTGCGGTGCCAACAACTTTACTGATATCCGTCAGTTCAACCTTATGTTCAAAACCTTCCAGGGTGTCACAGAGGATGCTAAGGACGAAATTTATCTCAGACCTGAAACTGCACAGGGTATTTTTGTTAACTTCCAGAATGTGCAGAGAACTACAAGAAAGAAAATTCCTTTCGGTGTGGCACAGATTGGCAAGTCATTCAGAAATGAGATTACACCGGGTAAGTTCATTTTCCGTGTTCGTGAGTTCGAGCAGATGGAGCTTGAATTTTTCTGTAAGCCGGGTACAGACTTAGAGTGGTTTGATTATTGGAGAGGCTTCTGCCGTGACTGGCTCTATTCACTCGGTATCAAGGAAGAAAACCTCAGACTCCGTGACCACGACCCTGATGAACTTTGCTTCTATTCAAAGGCTACAACTGACTTTGAATATAATTTCCCATTCGGCTGGGGTGAGCTTTGGGGTGTGGCTGACAGAACAGACTATGACCTTACACAGCATATTAACACCAGCGGTAAAAATCTTGAGTATGTTGACCAGGTTAATAACGAAAGATATGTTCCTTATGTTATTGAGCCGTCACTTGGTGTTGAGCGTTTGTTCCTTGCTATCCTTACCGAGGCTTATGATGAGGAAGTAATTGACGCAGAAAAGAATGACACAAGAGTTGTTATGCATTTCCACCCTGTGCT
The DNA here is from genome assembly GCA_009774735.1 of Clostridiales bacterium. GTDB lineage: Bacteria > Bacillota > Clostridia > Oscillospirales > Acutalibacteraceae > Eubacterium_R. Next base: position 1,588 of record VSOH01000121.1, on the reverse strand, counting down.
TGCACCATTCAAAGCTGCAGTGCTTCCGCTTTCAAAGAAGCTCAGCGAGCAGGCAACAGAGGTTTTCAGTACTCTTGCTAAAAAGTTCAATGTTGATTTTGATGATGCGGGTTCAATCGGTAAAAGATACCGCCGTCAGGATGAAATCGGTACTCCATACTGCATTACTTATGACTTTGACAGTGAAGAGGATGGTTGTGTAACCGTTCGCGACCGTGATACAATGGAGCAGGTCAGAATTCCTGTCAGCGAGTTAGTTGCATTTATTGAGTCAAAGCTTGAGTTTTAAGAAAAGAGGACATTATGAATTATATTAACAGAGCCCTCGTTAAACAGCAGGCAAAGAATATTATAAAAGGCAAAGTCTTTTATATATTTCTTGTTACATTTATTGTAGTTTCACTTGCCAATATGAGCGTCGGTTTTAATATTGCTAATAATTATAATTACTATTTTGATAAAAACGACTTTGAGTTTTTCAATGACAACAAAGGCGGTTATAATGAGTTTTATGATTATTACAGTGATTTCGGCGAGGATTTTGACGGTGGTTATGAATATGATAATCCTATAGATGATTTTGAATTTGACGGTACTTCGTCATCACCTGAAATCACACAGCTTTCCATTAATAAAGCGGGGGGGATTAATGCTTTTCTCGGCGGGCTGATGGGCAGAGGCATCGGTGGTGTAACATCCTTAGCGGGCATTGTTTTTATGCCGCTTCTCGTTACATTGGCAGGAATGTATTTGTCACTTGTGCGCAAAAGTTCTGATGAGCCTTTTGCACTTGGCAAGGAGCTTGCAGGAATTTTTAAAAATTCCTTTAATGATACCTATCTGAAAAAGCTGCTTGTGGTTATTCTAAGACAGATTTTTATCGTTTTGTGGTCAATACTGCTTATTGTACCCGGTATTATATTCTATTACAGCTCATATTTTACAAATGAAATTATGAGTGATAATCCTAATCTTAAACCGACAGAGGCTATCAGACTTTCAAAGAAATTGGTAGCAGGCAACAGAACAGAGCTTTTCATTTTGGAATTAAGCTTTATTCCGTGGTATCTGCTTACAATTGTTACGCTTGGCATTGCTTCCATTTATGTTCTTCCGTATATTAATACAACCAGGGCTTTGTATTACGAGAATTTCCGTATGAGAGCCTTGCAGAACGGCAGAATTACACCTGATGATTTTAAGTCATTTGATGAAAGAACTGTTGGTAATAATGGCGGCTTTGCATATGGTTATACGGCACCTTCTCCCGGTGCAAGTGATTATTATTATGCACCTCCTCAAAGCGGAAATCAGGGAAATGAAGGAAGCTATTATTATACTGATCAATCGAATGATACTCCGCAGCCTCAGCAGAATAATGTTGCAGAGAATGCTTTTGAAGAACAGACATTTGAAACACCGACAGATTATGTTTCAAACGAAGAAAATGAATAATAAAATCAATGACGTGGTGCTTAAAATGTACCACGTCTGATTTTTATTTAATAGAATAATTATGACAGCAGTTTAGGCTGGAAAAAATATGTAAACATGCCTGAAAAAACAGTGAAACAGGCCTCATCTGTAA
>VSOH01000120.1 GCA_009774735.1 Clostridiales bacterium | reverse complement strand
GTTAAAGGTAAAAGTATTAAATTTTTTGAACAAAGTCCTTTCAGTAAGAAAAATTATTATGAATATAAAAACAACAGTCAGTGCTACTGTAATGTAATTCACAGAGAGGGAAAGGTATTCAGAACTCAGCTTTCTCCGATTAAAGGTACAATCAGAATTAATAGGCTCAGTAAAACAGAAATTGAATGCACCTACATTATTCCTCCTGCGTTTAATCTTGGTGATATTGTCACTATGTCAAAAAACTGGAGCAGGGATAACTGCGGTCTTTTCTTCTGTGAATGCAGTAATATTGTAAGCGAGAATATTACTGTCAATTATATGCACGGCTTTGGATGGCTTTCACAGATGTGTGAGAATTTAACATTTAATAATATAAAGTTCACCCCTGATTTTGAAAGAGGATACACCGTATCTTCCTTTGCCGATTTAATTCATGTTTGCGGTTGTAAGGGCTATGTCAATATCAGCAATTGTTTGTTTGAGCATCCCCATGATGACGGCATTAATATTCATGGTGCCTTTCTGAGATTTGAAAAGCAGCTCGGCAGTCACACTGCTATGTTTGAGTTTGTTCATAAGCAGCAGGGCGGATATAAAAACTTTTTTAAAGGCGATAAGGTTAAATTCTATTCACGTATGGATTTAGGTGAGCTTGATGGTGTTTATACTGTTAAGGATACCTTTGATGATATTGACAATAAGCTCGTAACAATCACTTTTAATGAGGAATTACCTGTGATGAAGAGCAAAATGGTTGTTGCTGAGAATATTACATATAATCCGAAGGTTACAATTTCTGATTGTCTTTTCAGAGATATTCCGACAAGAGGTATACTCTGCACCACAACAGAGGAGAGTGAGATTAAAAATAATACCTTTAAAAATCTCATCATGCCTGATATTTTCATATCCTGTGACTGCAAGGACTGGTACGAGTCAGGTCCCTGCAAATCCATGAAAATACATAATAATACATTTTCGCAGAAAAATCCGATTAAATTTGAACCTATTTGTATCGGAAAGCCTGTTAAAAATGTACATGAAAATATAGAAATCTATGATAATAAAGAGGAGTTTTAAATGGCAAAGAATATGATTATCGGGCAGTCGGGCGGACCTACTGCAGTTATTAACGCAAGTCTTGCAGGTGCAATTGAGTATGCACTTGAATGTGATGAAATCGAAAATATTTATGGTATGGTTCATGGTATTCAGGGACTCCTGGAGGATAATATCAAGGACTTAAGTGCGCATTTTGCCAACAGACCGTCAAGGCTTAACAGACTCAGAACAACACCTGCAATGTTTCTTGGTTCGTGTCGTTTTAAGCTTTCAAATTCCGATGAGGAATATGAAAAAATAGTTTCACAGCTTGAAAAGTATGATATCGGTTATTTTTTCTATATCGGCGGCAACGATTCAATGGATACTGTTGATAAGCTGTCAAAGTATATTGCAAAAAATAATATTGATATTAAGGTAGTCGGTATTCCTAAAACAATTGATAATGATTTAATGGGAATTGATCATACTCCCGGTTTTGCAAGTGCAGCGAAATATATAGCACTTGCCGTCAGAAATGTTGCTTACGATACCGCAATTTACAGTATCAAGAGTGTGCATATTATAGAAGCGATGGGAAGAAATGCAGGCTGGCTTGCGGCTTCATCTGTTCTTTGCAGGGACAGTAAGAATGTTGCTCCGCATTTAATTTATCTGCCGGAAATTCCTTTTTCAGTTGATAAATTTGTAAGTGATATTAAGGCTAAGCTTGAGGAATATAATTCTGTTATAGTTGTTGTCAGCGAAGGTGTCCGTGATGAGAACGGAAAATATATATCAGCTCGTGGTGATAAGGTGGATAAATTCGGTCATATTATGCTCAGCGGTACCGGTGCATATCTGAAAGAGGTTGTCGAAGAGCAGATTGGCTGTAAGGTGCGTGCGCTTGAACCGAGTGTTCTGCAGAGAAGTGCCGGTCATACTCCTTCATTAACCGATATTACTGAGGCACAGAATCTTGGCTTGGTTGCTGTTAAGGCGGCTGTTGCAGGCGAAAGCGGCGTGTTTTCCACTTTAAGACGTGTTTCCAACAAGCCGTATACTGTTGAGTATTATACAGAGCGTGTTTCTGTGGCAGCTAATGCAGAAAAAACTGTTCCTCTTGAGTGGATAACACAAAGCGGAAACGATGTAACAAATGATATGGTTGAGTATCTCAAACCGCTTGTAAGAGGTGTTCCGCAAATTCCTTATCGTGACGGTTTGCCTGATTACGTTAATGTATCTTATCTCGATAAAGCAAAGCAGAAGTATAAAAACTAAAATGATGAAGGAGAGCTGATAAGACAGCTCTCCTGTTTTTTGCATAAAACGGCTATCTTAAGAAATCGTAAGATTAAAGTAAGCTTATTGAAAGATTGGTGTGTTATTGTTATTATAGAACATAGAAAGGTGTGTGTTGATATGAGTATTATTGAGTGTAAGAATTTAACTAAGGAATATATAAGCGGTGACAGCGTTATCAAAGCAGTTGATAATGTAACCGTTGCTTTTGAGCAAGGGGAATTCTGTGCAATCATAGGTCCTTCAGGCTCGGAAAAGTCAACTCTTCTTCATATTCTTAGCTCACTTGAGCATCCAACCTCAGGTGCAGTTATTTATGGTGAAAAAAAGCTTTCCGATTATAATGATAATCAGCTTTCAATATTAAGACGCCGACGCTTTGGCTTTGTATTTCAGTCTTATAATCTTGTTAATGAGCTGACAGGCTATGAAAATATTTTGCTGCCTATTATGCTTGATAAAAAGAAAACCGATCAGGAATACATTGATAAGCTTATAAAAATGCTTGGTATTGAGGACAGGCTTGATCATTTGCCTTCTGCACTTTCAGGCGGACAGCAGCAAAGAATTGCTATTGCAAGAGCACTTGCAAATAAGCCATCTATACTTTTTGCGGATGAGCCTACAGGTAATCTTGATGGAAAAAGCGGCAGGGAGGTACTTTCCTTGCTTAAATATGTCAGCAGTGAGCTGGGTGTAACCTTGATTCTGGTTACACACGATTTGCATGTTGCAGAGCAGGCAGACAGAGTGCTGACCATTGAGGATGGCAGGATTGTGTCTGACGGCGGTAATACCGTCAGCGACGTATAATGGTGATTGCTATGAAAAAGAAAATATCAATGAATACGCTTGCCTTAGGTAATCTAAGACAGCGTAAAAAACAATATGCCATAATGATTGTGGGCATAATTCTTGCAATGGTTTTCTCGTCAGGTATCCTGTTCTATCTTTTCAGCTCTCAGGAAACACTGATGGAAACGAAGAAGAATGAGATTGGTGCGCAGCACGCTATTGTATCTGTAGCAGACTGTGATGAAACTGTTTTCAGCAAAGCGGTTGAAGACGGTATATTTGATGCCTATGGTCTGGCTCATTTAATCGGTTACGGCTATTCCAAGGAAGATGAAAAAGGCTTCGGATGTGAAATTGCCTGGCTTGATGATAAGGCAAAGGAAATTTCATACCAGTCCTTTATTGAGGGCGAATACCCGACGGCAGAGGGCGAAATCGCTGTTGAGCAGAATGCACTGATTAAAATGGGCTATGCAAATGCAAAAGTCGGTGACACCATCAGCCTTTTTGTAAAAGCACAAAACGGTAATGCACTTTTGGATGCTGTCAAAAAAGAGTATACACTTGTCGGTATTGCGACAGATAAGCGTTCCAATCTCAATAACAGCTATCGAATTGCCACAACAGAAAGCTCATTTGATACCTTTTACCCTGCTGCTTATGTTGCACAGAATACACCGACTGCAGCAGGCGGCAGGGAAAAGCTTTGCGGCTATGTTTCCTTTGATAAATATGAGTTTCAGAGAATTAATAAAATATATAATTATTTTAAAGCAAAGGAGCTTGAACCTGACATAAATGATGTCAGTGTTCATTCGTACCGCTTTTCGCCGATTACCTCCAACAATAGCTTTTATGCGGTTGTTCTGGCTCTGGCACTTATGGTCAGCTCCTGTGTGGTTATTATCAATTCCTTCAACACAAATCTTAAGGAACGCAAAAAGCAAATCGGTATGCTGCGTGCAGTCGGTGCAACAAAACGGCAGATTGTTCATATCTTTGCACGTGAGGCTTTGATTATTGCCCTTATCTGCACGCCTGTCAGCATTGCACTGTCCTATGGTGCGGTAAGTGCTGCAATGAAAATACTTAAGCTTGATATGATTATGACAAAAAGCTTCTGGGTACTGCCAATCAGTGCGGTGTCAGGTGTTATTGTTGTAATGCTTGCGGCACTTATACCGCTTGTTTCTGCCTCACGAATTACGCCGATGCAGGCAATCCGTGACATTTCATCCACAAGAAAAATGAAAGTCAAAGGCATTAAAACAAAGCAGGAATTTAATGTATCCACACTTATGGCACAAAGAAATCTGCTTTTCTTTAAGGGCGGCAGAATAGCAGTTAGCATTATGCTTGCAGTTACCGTTCTGTTTTCCTGTGCAGGCTTTTCCTTCCTGAGTGAATATAACAGTTATGGCTTTACCCGTGCCTATGATTACAGCCTTAGTAATATCGGCGACTACGCATATGATATTGTTAATTTCAACGGAGCAAATACAGGTATGAGCGAGGTGGATAAAAAGGACCTTGAAATGATACCCTATATTACAGAGGTTGTGGGCACAAAGGATGCTGCAACCTGTCTTGAAATTGAGGAATATACCGATTACTATAAAAGCTTTACAAATGCAAATGATACTGTGTTTAAGCATACGGATTCTGAGGAAGTACCTATAACCTATGATAATTATTATGACACAAACCTGAAGGAATTCAATGAAGCATATTATAATTTGAAAAACAGCCTGCAGCTTGAAAAGAATATTTTTTCTACACAAATAGTAGCTGTTGATGCTTTAGCCATTGAGAATATCAAGAGCTCAGCAGTAAAGGGCAATATTAATATAAACAAGCTTGACTCGGGCGAGGAAATCATTCTTATTGCACCGCAGAAGGCAGCAGCGACGCTGGAGCTTTTCGGCGAAAATGGTGAAGGAGGCTATAGCAGTTCAACTGTTATAGAAAATCAGGAAACGGATCAAAAGATTATCTGCAGCGGTGAGTTGAACTACAAGGCAGGGGATACAGTAACCCTTGATACAATTACGGTTGACAGTGCAGATGAATGGTATAAGAATACGGAGAATTTTTCCAACAATCAACGACAGGTTACAATCGGTGCAGTTATCAGCCCGTCTGATATTCAAGAAAATTCATTGTCAGCTGTAACCGGCTGGCATGACGGCTTTTATATTCTCACAACCATTCAGGGTATGAATCACTTTTATGATAATGCCATATAATGAGGTCCATCTGAACTGAGGCACTGAAATA
>VSOH01000012.1 GCA_009774735.1 Clostridiales bacterium | reverse complement strand
TTTCAAGTCTTATCCAAATACATAAGCTTGCAATCAAAAGAGCGCTCCGTAATACAAACCGAATAATATCATTTCATTTTGAACATACTTACTTTCTGATTGGCGGCTGCGGAGGCTGGAGATCATCAATATCTCTGTCGCTTGCCCTCTGTGCACGCTGCCGGCGGCGTTTCTTCTTCTTGCTGTTATTCATAAACACAAGAACAACATAGCAGACCATAACCGCAATAATAATGATGCAGATTATTTTAACAATCATCATACTGAAAAATGCTTTGATTGCATTAATCACCTTTAAGAAGGTTGATAGCTCAACAGTTTCAGCCGCTACAAGGTCAACTGTAGCAATAATCTCATCGCCGTAAATCACATTTGCCTTGCAGACATCCTGACCCTTTACAACAGGAGCATTAATATTTGCAGGCTTATCGGGCAGCTCATAAATAATCGCAGATTTATCAAGCCCTGCAGGCACAATAACATTTGTATCCTGCTTAGCAACAAGCTGAACCGAATCTGCATCCTTGCCGTCCTCAACGTCAACCTCACCGACAACCTCATTTTCAGCGACTATTGTTGAATACTTAAGACTATCAAAAGCCCACTCAAAAAGTGCTTTCGCATCAACAAATGAGCACTTTGTTAAATAGCTTTCACCGTTGATTGCCTGCTGCGGAGATTTCAGCACTACTGCAAGATAATTGTAACCATCCTTAGCAGCCTTTGTAATAACACAGTATTCCGCCTCTTCGGTTGAGCCGGTCTTAATGCCCTGCGCATATTCATAATAATATGTCACATATCCGGGCTGCAGCATAAGATTTGTATGCGTCAGCTTCATATTATGAAAATTAATAGATGTAGTTGTTGATATTCTGTTAAAATCTGCATTTTTCAATGCCTCAATAGTAATCGTTGCAAAATCCTTAGCAGTTGAATAATGATTCGGATTGTGAAGTCCGTCAGGATTTACAAAATTAGTATCGTTACAACCAATCGATTTTACCCAATCATTCATTTTCTGCACAAAGGCTTCCTCGCTGCCTGCAACAAATTCCGCAAGCACCTGACAGGCATCACACGCAGAATATACCATCGTCAGATAAAGCAGCTCCTCAATAGTAAGCTCCTCGCCTACCTCAATACCTGCCACCTGTGCACCTGTGCCCAACAGTCTGTCAAATGCAGCCTGGCTCATTTTCGTTTTCTGCTGCAAATCCTTAACATTGTTAAGAACAACAATAGCAGTCACTATTTTTGTCAGTGAAGCGGGGTAAAGTTTTTCTGTCGAATTCTTCTCAGCCACAACAGGAAAACTGTCATCATCAAGATTTATTAAAAGATATGCCTGTGCATAAATTTTTCTGTCAGGCTCATATGTTGCTGCAGATGAAGATATCGCAGGAACACAAAAGCTTGTACAAATTATTAATAAAGATAAAAATATTGAAAGTGTTTTTTTCATAGTCTTGACAACAGTAATATTAAATTATATTATATAGTGGAACATTTTTTAATGATTATTTAAAGACCATATTTATAAATTTTTTATGAAAGGTTAGATTACTTTATGATTTACATTACCGGCGATACTCACGGTGATATTTCCTGCTTCAAAAATTCAAAGCTCAATAAATTGACTGAAAAAGACTATCTTATTGTATGCGGTGATTTTGGTTTTATATGGGATCCGAAAAGTGAAAAGGAAAAGAAAAATTTAGAATTTCTGAAAAAAAGAAAATACACCATTTGCTTTGTTGATGGTGCTCACGAAAATTTTGAAATATTGAATTCCTACACACCATACAGATGGAAGGGAGGCAACGCCCACAAAATTGCAGATAACATTTATCATCTTATGCGCGGTGAAGTATTCACTCTCGAGGGCAAAACCTTTTTCGTAATGGGCGGCGGTGAAAGTGAGGATGCCGATATGCGTACCGACGGGGTTACGTGGTGGGAAAGTGAGCTGCCCAATGCCGAAGAACTGAAAAACGGTGTAACAAATCTTTTTGACAACGAAAAAACCATAAATTATATTCTTACCTACGAAGCACCGACAATTGCAAAAGACATATTAAAACAGCGAACAAATCAGAACATTATCATTACTCCGCTGAACACGTACCTTCAGGAACTTATGAAAAATGTTGATTATATGCACTGGTATTTCGGCTCACTGCACATTGACTTGAATATCAGCAAAAAAATGACTGCTATATTTAATGAGATAATCACAGTAAAATAAAAAATCCCCATTACAGTTTTTGACTGCAATGGGGATTTGTCTTTTTTAATCAAATATACTTAGCCCTGCTTGTTCTTGTTCTGGCTGTTCATAATACCCTGACGGATACGGCGAACATCAGACAAAGCCTTATAAAGTGAATCGTCAATAGCAAGAAGTGTATCATCAGCATAATTATTAACTGCTGTGAGCATTTCCCTTGACTTATTCTGTGCAGTTGTAACCATTTCATTAGCCTGATTTGTAGCATTTGAAAGAATATCATTTGCCTGATTCTGAGCATCAGCCACGTAGGCATCACCCTGCTCCTTGGCTTTTGCAATAATATCGGCAGCCTGTGCCTGTGCAGTCTGTGTAATCTGGTCACGTGCTACAAGCTCTCTTGCTTCCTCCTGCGCCTTTGCAATAATGTCGGCAGCCTGCTTGTTAGCCTCATCAAGAATTGAATTTCTTGAGTCAACAATAGCTTTAGCCTGCTTTGTTTCCTGTGGTGTGTTAAGACGGATATCTTCAATAATAGTCTTAATCTTATCAACATCTACTGCGTATTTTTTACTAAGAGGTATAGAGGTAGCATCGTCAAGAACATCCTCTAAATCTTCTAACAAAATATCTGTATTAGTCATTTTTATTTTCTCCTTTACACCTTAAATTAATATCTTTGACAATTTCCTTTGGAACATAAGGAGAAATGTCACCGTCAAGGCTGCAAACCTCCTTAACCATACTTGAAGAAAGATACATATTTTCTCCCTTAGCGGTGAGAAAAACTGTTTCAACCTTCGGGTATAGACTTTTATTAATCAGTGCCTGCTGAAATTCATAATCAAAATCAGATACAGCACGAAGTCCCTTAACAATAGCGGTTGCTTTTTTCTTTTTAGCATAATCAATCAAAAGACCGCTGTATGTATCAACCTCGATATTATTGGATTTGATACATTTTTTTATAAGCTCTATTCTTTCATTAACAGTAAAAGCACATCTTTTTGCACTGTTGCTCATAACAAGAACAATTACTTTATCAAACAGTTCAGAGGCTCTCTCTATGATATCCAGATGACCGAGTGTAATCGGGTCAAAGCTACCGGGACAAACAGCAATTTTCATACTATTTCTCCTTTCTGTAAAGGGTAAGCTTTGTTTTGCCATAGCGTCTTACTCGGTCTGCATACCAGCCGTCAATGCTCTCCGGCAAATCCTCGCCTGCTGAGGTTTCACAAACCACAATTCCATCCTCTGACATAAGCTTCAACAGCAGCGGCAGACATTTATCAACAAGTCCAAGATTATACGGCGGATCAACAAATGCAATATCAAAATTTTCCTTGCGCATTAAAAACGACACTGCATCGGCAAATACAATGTTTGAATTGTCTTTGAAGCCGCAATGTGAAACATTATTCTCAACCACCCTGACTGCATCACGGTTATTTTCAAGAAAGGTACAGTGCCTTGCTCCGCGGGACAAGGCTTCAATACCAAGCTGTCCTGAGCCTGCAAACAAATCAAGCACTTTTTTACCTTCAATTTCAAACTGAATCATTGAAAACAATGCTTCTTTAACAGATTCTGTTGTAGGTCTTGTTACCTCCTCGCCAAAAAGAGTTTCAAGCCTTCTTCCTCTGGCTGAGCCGGTTATAACACGCATCATTCGCAATAACTTCCTTACAATTCTTACTAATATATTATACAAACTACCTATTTAATAGTCAAGGACTTTACATTATTTTTACATTTTATGATAGTATTCAAATACATTTTGTGCATCTTTTTGGCTAATCCCCTGCACCTGTGACAAAGCCTTAACGTCCGCCGACTTAATTGCAGCAATTGTTTTAAAGTGCTTTAAAAGCAGCTTAGCTTTCCGGTCACCAATACCATCAATATTTGTTAATGAGGTTTTAAGGGTGCTTTTTGTGTGCTTCTTATGATGATAGGTGATAGCAAAGCGGTGCACCTCCTCCTGAATATCGGAAACAAGCGTGAAAACCCTTCTATGAGAATTAATCTCAATTTCGCCGCCGCTGAGTGCAACAGCCCTTGTACGGTGCTTATTATCCTTAACCATTCCGAAAATCGGAACATTAAGCCCCATTGATTTTATCACAGGCAATACAGCATTAACCTGAGGCTCGCCGCCGTCAAGTAAAATCAGGTCAGGCAATATCTTAAATGTACTGCCCTCCTCATCATTATAATAATGATTAAAGCGGCGGGTAAGCACCTCCTGCATAGAGCCAACATCATTCTGTCCGTCAAAACCCTTGATTGCAAAACGCTTGTAAGCACTTTTCATCGGTCTGCCATTATGAAACACAATCATACCTGCAACATTATCAGCACCGAAGGTATGCGAAATATCATATGACTCAATATATTCAGGAAGCTTTTCAAGCCCTAAAAGTTCCTTAAGCTCCTCTAATGCAGCAAGCTCTCTGCCGAGTCTGCCCTGCTGCTGAGCCAGATGCTCATTAGCATTTTTAATGCACATATTTACTATTGACAAATGTTCACCCTTTTGGGGATGAATAAACTCAACCTTTTTGCCGCGCTTACTTTCAAGAAACGCTTTGAGAAGTGCTTCATCCTCAATCTCGCCGTCAACAGCTATTCTTGACGGCACTCTGTCCCTCATTGAATAATAACGCTCAATCAGCTCGAATCTGGACTGCGGCATATCGTCAACCGCATCAATCAGCCAGAATTCACTGTCAGTCAGTCTGCCATTCTGAAAGCGTATAACCTCAAAGCAAGCCTTCTTGTTGGAATTAACAAGTGCAAAAACATCCTCCTCAGGAACATTTATTGAAACAACCTTCTGCTTTTCATCAAGATTTTTAATAGCCTTTATTCTGTCACGAAGCTTTGCTGCCTGCTCAAACTGCAGATTTTCAGCAAGCTCATTCATCTGATTTTCCATATCTCTGACAGCTTTAACACTGCCTCCCTTGAGAAATGAAACAGCATCCTTGATATTATTGCCATATTCTTCCTTGGTTATACGTGCAGCACATGGTGCCGAGCATATATTCATAAAACCATTAAGACAAGGTCTGCTTTTTCCGTAATCACGGGGAAACTGCTTATTGCACCTGGGGAGTTTAAAAATCTTCAGGGTTTCCTCCACAGCCTGCTTAACAGAAAAATTTGAAGTATAAGGTCCTATATAGACAGCATCGTCATCAAGCATCTGCTTGCATTCACGAATGTGGGGGAATTCACCCTTTGTGATTTTAATATAGTTATAGCCTTTATCATCCTTAAGGAGGATATTATATTTCGGCTGGTGCTGCTTTATGAGTGAGCATTCAAGCACCAGTGCCTCAAATTCACTGTCACAAAGAATATAGTCAAAATCGTCAACATTTTCAACCATTCTTATAACCTTTAGGGAATGATTTGAATGTGAACCGAAATAGGATGACACACGATTTTTCAGCTTTTTGGCTTTGCCTATATAAATTATTTTTTTGTCCTTATTTTTCATTATATAGACACCTGGCTGCAGCGGAAGTGCCATCGCTTTTTTTCTAAGTTCTTTTTCAGTCACACAATCACCCCATTCGGTTAAACATAGTTGTTCATACATAAATTATAACACATATAGTAAAAAAAATAAAGCACAGTGACAACACTGTGCTAAAATGTACAATAGAGTTAATTACTCTGCAAAGCCTGACTTAACAAGATTAACAAGACCCTCAACAGCAGCCTCTTCATCAGAACCATCAGCGATAATGCGAATATCTGTACCGCCCATAATACCTAATGAAAGAACACCTAAAAGACTCTTAGCGTTAACTCTTCTCTCCTCCTTCTCAACCCAGATGGATGACTTAAATTCATTAGCCTTCTGAATAAAGAAAGTTGCCGGACGAGCGTGTAAACCAACCTGATTTTCAACCTTAACATCTTTAACGAACATAGTTAAAACCTCTCATTCCTAAAATCACAACATATAGTCTATATCATATTTATTATTGCTTACTATAATATTATAGCACCAAATTTAAAACGGTCAATAAGTTGAGCACAAGTTCGTTTGACTTGTTAATTACAAACAAAATAAGATACTGTTATTTGTGCAATTTTCACATAAATTTTTATTCTTTTTTTAGTTTCGACAAAAAGTCCCTGTCCTTGTCCGATAAATCAGCATTCTCAAGCATATCGGGTCTGCGGTAAAAGGTGCGTTCAAGAGAGCGTTCACGACGCCATTTATCCACATTTGCATGATGACCTGACAGCAAAACATCAGGAACCTGCCTTCCCTGCCATTCTGCCGGATGCGTATACTGAGGATATTCAAGCAAAGAGTTATAATGGCTCTCCTCCTCAAAGCATTCATCATCACTCAAAACACCGGGCAGCATACGTGAAACCGAGTCAGCAACTATTAGAGCAGGCAGTTCTCCGCCTGTAAGCACATAATCACCAACAGAAATCTCCTCAGGCTGCAGTGCCTCAATAACACGTTCGTCAATGCCCTCATAATGTCCGCACAGCAGTGCAATGTTATCCATCCCGGCAAGCTCTTTAACTCTTTCTTGAGTAAGACATTTGCCCTGTGGTGTTAAATAAATCAAATGAGGCTTTGCACCGATTTCATCGCAAAGCGCATTAAAGCAGTCAAAAATCGGCTGCGGTGCCATAACCATACCCATTCCGCCTCCGTAAGGCTTGTCGTCAACACGTCGGTGCTTATCAAGCGTATAATCACGAATATCTATGCAATTTATTTCAACCTTGCCTGCCTGTCTTGCTCTGCCGATAATTGACTCACTCATTACCGTGTCACACATTGCAGGAAACAATGTAAGTATATCAATCCTCATCAAATAAGCCCTTCATCTTTTTTATTCTGATAACCTGATATTCGGTATTAATCTCTTTTACAATATCAGGGGTTGCAGGTATTAAAGTATGCTTTCCCCAGCTTTCAATATCATAAATATCGCACGAACCATAGTTAAGCACATCCTTAACCTGTCCATACTCCTCTTCCGTATCAACATCTACAACATAGCAGCCAATAATATCAGCAATGTAATTTGCATTTTCATCGATCACAGCATCATCACGATTACAGTAAAGCACTCTGCCCTTTAGTGCCTCTGCCTGCTCAATGGTATTAATATTTTCAAGCTTTAAGATAGCAATATTTTTCTGCGGTCTTACAGAAATAATTTTAACAGGCTTTTCTCCCTTGTCATCAAGATAAAGAACATTAAGCTGTTTTAAATAATTTATACCATCACACCATAAGGTGAACTTTAATTCACCCTTGATACCATGGGTGTTATTCACTTTTCCGACTTCTAAAAACTGTTTCATATCATCACCAAAATTATTATATATAATTCCTGTCTATATTTCAAGAAATAATATTTTCTAATTTAAAATGCTTTAATACTGCCTCTAATCAACACCTAAAATCTCTTTCTGCTTTTTCTTGCTGAAGCCTGATAAAACAAGCCGATATGATTTATCCAGCATATCCTTTAACAAATCATCGGGCACTTCACCATCTGCTTTAACAGAATTCCAATGAGTTTTATTCATATAGTAACCGGGAATAATATCTGCATACTGCTTTCTCAAAAATTCACCCTCGGTCGGGTCAAGCTTTAGTGTAATATAATGTGGAATGTTGTTACTGTCAAGACAGACAGCAGCAAACATTTTACCGCCAATCTGATATCGAATCCAGTTCCAGTCTGCCTGTAAATCCTTTGTAACGCCCTGCTTATTCAATAAAAATTCATCAATCCAATTATATTTCATAATCATTCACCTTTTAAATTATCAATGTTATATTAAAATTATACAATAGAAATCAACACTTTGTCAAAATAAAAAGGTCAAAAAAGACTATGCTTAATTGACCTCAAATTTATTATCCCTCATCAATAGGATTTTTATTATCTTTTTTAGCAGCTCTGCCGTACTTAGCCTCATAACCGGGATTAATATAATCCTCAACAACCTTGCCGTCACGCACACGGATAACACGCTCTGCCTCTTCAGCGATTTCGTTGTCGTGGGTAATAACAATAACGGTTCTTCCCTCGTCCTTAAGCTCGTGAAGAATAGCCATAACATCCTTTGTTGAACGTGTATCCAGATTACCTGTCGGCTCATCCGCAAGAATAACAGGAGGACGTGCAGCAATAGCCCTTGCAACAGCAACACGCTGCTGCTGACCGCCTGACATTTCAGCAGGAAGATGATTCATACGTGATCCAAGACCCACACGCTCAAGTGCTTCCTTTGAAATTGCTCTTCTTTCCTCCTTCTTCATACCGCGGTAAACAAGAGGAAGCTCAACATTTTCAAGAGCTGAAAGTGAAGCGATAAGATTAAAGCCCTGGAAAATAAAACCGATTTGCTCATTACGGATAGCACTCATCTGGTCATCGGTAAGATCATCAACAAGCTTACCATTAATATAATATTCACCGCTTGTGGGAGTATCAAGCAAGCCAAGCATATTCATAAGTGTTGATTTACCTGAGCCGGACTGACCGATAATTGCAACAAACTCACCCTCATCAATGGTAATTGACACACCGTCAAGGGCATTAACCTGATTTTCACCGGGATTATATATTTTATATACATCACGAACTTCTATAAGATGCATAATATTGCCTCCGTTTTACAAATTGTATATTATGATATTACAAAATATAATCAAAAATGTCAAGTGAATAATTGTTATTTTATTGTAAACAATTAAACAGGGAGTGATTATATGAGTATCAGCAAAGATGACTACAGCAAAATGGTTGACAAGGCAAGCCCGAATTCGCCTAAGCTTTTAAACTGTATCAAAGCATTTTTATTCGGCGGTCTGATATGCACAATCGGTCAGATTATTATGATGCTGCTGCAAAATGCAGGGTTAAGCGAAAAAGAGGTAAATGCAGGAACATCGGGAATACTTATTATTCTGACAGCAATCCTTACGGGACTTGGCATTTTTGACAGAATTGCACGTCATGCCGGTGCAGGTACAATTGTACCGATAACAGGCTTTGCAAATTCCGTTGTTTCCCCTGCTCTTGAATTTCAGCACGAGGGCTTTATTCTCGGAACTGCAGCCCAGATGTTCACCATAGCAGGACCTGTAATAGTATATGGTATTGCCTCATCATTTTTGTATGGTCTGATAATATTTATTTTTCATCTTTATTAACTTTTTCAAGGGCGGCATCAGAGCTGCCCTGCTGTTTATTTAAAATACTTTTTTATTCTTTTTTCAAGCTTAAATTTATATAAAAGAGTCAATCTGTTTATCAGCATATCATAAATGATGAACATAACATTCATTAACAATGCAAATACAGGAATAAATATTTTTCCTGTTCCTTCCTCCAAAAAAGGAATTCCGAATATATAAACCAGAAGAAGCTGTACAACGGTTATCATAATGTTGAACACCGCAAGCTTTACTGCCAATCTGATTAACTTTGAGCCGATTTTTTCTATTGAGGAATATAATATGGGATAATATCCAAAAAACAAAATATACATTAAAACACATTCCCTGTCCGCCACAAGCATAAATGAAAGAAAAGAAACAGAAACAAATGATGTAATTGCCCACGATGTACCACAGGTACGTTTCAATATTATCATAATAAGTCCTGTAACCATCGGCATTATATATGCAAACACAAATGACGCACCGCCGAAAAACAACAGCAAAACCGAAAGTGCTGATGAAATACCGCATATTGCCGCTTTTAACGTATTTTTCATTATATCACCAACTAAATAATAGCAAAATTAAGTGAATATGTAAAGAACAAATAAGCGTTAATCATTTGTTCATTTTTTATTTATTGTATTTACATATTTATAAAATAATATATTAGTTAATATATATTATATACTGCATAAGTCGAAAAGAGGTTTTATTTTGAAAAAAACAATAATACTTTCATTAGCACTTGTTGTAATTATTACAGCAGTATTTGCTTCCTGCACCACTAAAACTGATGATGACGACACATCAACTACAGAAGCAAGTCTTGACAATGTCGGAACAGAGATTGGTTTTGAAACCGATGAAAACGGTGAAGATGTCGCTGTTGTCTATGAGCTTGATGAAAACGGAAAAACCATTGCAATTAAGCTTGACAAAGATGGAAATAAAATGAAAAATGATAAAGGTGAATATGTAACGGTCAAAACCGATTATACAATAACCACAACATCTTCCGAGGACAACGACAATAAAAATAACGACCCCACAAAGGGTACTGAAAAGCTGACAACCACTACTACCGAAAATCCTACAGGCACCACTAAAAAGGACGTACCTCAAACATCATCAAAGGATACAACAAAATTTGACGGCTCAGACAACGTACCCAAGACGGACGCAACAGGCAAAGAGGTTAATTTCAGCGTAGCAGACCAGTCGATTTTAAAATCAATGCTTGAAGTACCTTATCTGTATCGCTCAAACTATGAAAACAGTGATGGTGTTCCTATTGACATTGCGTGTCACACAGCAGTATGGATGGCAGAGCATGAAGGAAACATCAGATCAACCTATCCTTCAAGCCCTATTGTTCTGAATCTCTTTAAGTTTTACGGACAAACAGTTGTAAACTTTAAAACACAATGCAATGAATTTGCAGCCGGCACAAAAGCTCCGATATCATACAACAAAAAGAACGATACCTTCAGCATCACTGAATTTACCGAGAAAAAGCAGACTGTTTCTATTACAAAAATTGAGGACTTAGGCGACAATAATTTCTATAAGGTTACAGGCTCGGTTAAGGGCTGTAACAAAAAAAAGGTTGTTGCAATTGTACAAAAAAATAAACTTGATACCACTTTAGGCTTTTCAATTAAAGCGTTAAAATGGTCATAGAAGCTATAACGCCCCACGAACAAATTGTCCGTGGGGTTACGCTTATTTTATAATTAAAGAAATGACCGATTTTAAATCGGTCATTTCTTTATTACTTATAGACTCTTACCTTTGCCTTATATTCACCGTATATCCAGCAGGCATCATTATTCTCAAGAGTAGCTGTTATATTGAAGGTTGAAACACCCTCCTTAGGATTTTCCTTAATTGAAGACATATCTATCAGTAATTTGACATTAGAGCTTGTAAGCCCCTTCAGGTCATCCTCAAGTCCGACAGCAGTTACACTGTAAGAATTAAGTGATGCAATCTCTGCCTTATACCCATTCGGAAGATTACTGAATTCAACATTCCCTCCGTCAACATAAAGTGTTGTTGTTTGATAGGTATCAGGAACGGTAACAGTTGCTTTAATCTCATTAATATTGTCCAGAACCGCAAAGCTTTCCATTTTATTTGTATTAAATACAAATTCATTTTCTCCGACAGTTAAATGTGAAAAATCAATATTACCTATATTCGCCTGTTTGATATCCGCTTCCTCAAGCACACCTGCATTAACGGAATTAACACTATAGCTTATTGAAAAATCGGACAAATTAACATTTGGCGGATTACCGATATATGACGATGTAACATCAAGAGTTGTACGCTTTAAAACAGGTATTGTTAATGATACATTTTCATTCTTTGAAATAATGCTGACATAATCCACAGAGTTTCCGTTGCTATCAACAGCATTCATATTAAGATCAAAAGTCTGCGTTTCTTTAATTTTTTCATCAAACTTAATGTTAGAAACAACCTTATCAACTGTAGCAACATATGATTTAGGACCTCTTACGGTTACATTATTTTCACTCAGCAGTGCCTCGCCCATAACGTAGCCATCCACAATGAAATCCTTGTTTTCATAGCTGACCTCAATATCCATTACCTTTTCTTCTTCAACATCAAAATAAGCTTTATAGACAGTCGGATAATAGCTTACCACTTTAAAATCAGCATTTTCTCTGCCCTCAACCTTAATTGGCACTTCTTTATTACCTGTTGTAGTAACTGTATTAGCCTGAATATATGCATTAATATCGTCCGCAGTTATATCCTTTGCGCGATATTTTTTACAGCTTATGGTTACATCCACATCCACATTTTCAGCTCCATAACACTTTATACCCAACTGCGAAGCGGCTGTATCAGTAAAATCAACTGTAATCGGAACAGAAATGGTTTTGTTTGTTTCAGGTGATAAATTCATTGATGTTATACACCATATTACAATCGCCAGAACGATGGAGATTATTATAAGATACTTATCATTATAAATCAGTTTTCTTATGGAGAATTTCTTTTTACTCTTATCAGCCATTATTTTTTCATCCTCCTAACTAATCTTGAAATAATCTTGTCATCACTTGATGAGCCGGAGGGAATAAATTCTGTTATAAGAATATCTCTTAAATCACCGTCAGAAATATCTCTGTCAAGCACACCGTTTTTTACTACGGAAATAGCGCCCGTTTCCTCACTGACAATAATAATGATTGCATCGCTTTCCTCAGAAAGACCGATACCTGCTCTGTGTCTTGTGCCGAGTGCAGATGAAACCGTCTTTTTTGTAAGCGGCAGAATACAGCCTGCGGCATACACCTGACCGTCACGAATAACCATTGCTCCGTCATGAAGCGGTGATTTCGGGAAAAATATTGTTTCAACAAGCTCCTTGCTGACCTTTGCATGAATTTCTGTACCCGTTGAAATCACATCACCAAGCATTGTATTATTTTCAAAGCAAATAAGAGCACCGATTCTTTTATCGCTCATATCAGAACAAGCCTTGCAGACAGCACTTATTGCATCGTTGATTTCTGCAAGCTCTACAGCAACACCCGGGTGTATTATTGCCTTTATGCTTTTTGCCGTTGCACCATGACCTACCTGTTCAAGTATATGCCTGATTTCGGGTGAAAACAGAATAACCAGAATAATAAGAATATTTGAAAAGATAGATTTCAGTATAAAGCTTGATGCCTCCATACCAATAAGATTAACTATGCCATAAACAATAGCAAGGTAAATCAAACCCTTGGCAAGGAGGATTGCTCTCGTTTCTCTTATAATTCTTATGCAGATATAAATCAGAATTGCTACCATAACAATATCCAAAAAATCCGCTATTGAAAAGGTGGAGAATACGCTTAATATTTTATTGAAAAAATCAGTTATTGACTCTATCATCGTACGCTTCCTAACTTTTAAAACTTTTTATTTACTGAAATATTTTAACACATTATTTTAAATAAATAAAGCGATTATCAAAGTTTTTTCAAAGTATTCAAAAATATTTCACAATCATTCTGCGTGGTAAAGACTGATGGACTTATACGAACAGTTCCCCGTTCGGCTGTACCAAATGCTTTGTGTGCAAGCGGGGCACAGTGAAGTCCTGCTCTCGTGGCAATTCCTCTTGATGCAAGCAGATTTGCAGTTTTTTCTGATGAATAATCCTTATAGTTAAAAGAAATTATAGGTGCACTTCTGAAGCTTGATGGAGAAGGTGTATAAAGCACAGCATTCGGATTTTTCCTGAGTCCCTCATAAATACCTTTAACAATGTTCATTTCATGCTTATGAATATTTTTTACGCCTTTGCGTGTAACAAAATCAATTCCTGCACCCAGTCCGATTATTCCGCTGTTATTAAGAGAGCCAGCCTCAAATCTGTCAGGATTAAAATCAGGCTGTGAAAGATTAAGTGAGGAAGAGCCTGTTCCTCCCTCAATAATTGTATCAAGTGTCAAACCCTCTGCCATTGCCATAATTCCTGTTGCCATAGGACCATACAGTCCCTTATGACCTGCAACACAGCAAATATCAACACCCGACTGCGCATAATCGAGTTCAAGAACACCTGCTCCCTGTGCTGCATCAACCACAAAGCAAATTCCGTTTTCCTTGGCAATTCTGCCTATTCTTTCAATAGGAAAAGCACAGCCAAACACATTGGATGCCTGCGTGCAGACAATAATCCTTGTATTCGGTTTAATTTGCGAAACAATATTAGCTATTAACACATCTTCATCATAATCATACTCAAATATATTATAAGTAATTATTCCTCTTTTAGCCAAAGCATCAACAGGACGTGAAACAGCATTATGCTCTAAATTTGATATTAAAATATGATCTCCTTTTTTTACCAATCCCTTAATTGCCATATTTAAAGCAGCAGTACAATTTTGTGTGAAAATAACATTTTGAGTATCATAACCAAGAAGCCTTGACGCTTTTTCTCTCACCGAATAAATTTTTTCAGAAGTATTTACAGATTGCTTATATCCACCTCTGCCACTATTATAGCTGAAATTCTTAAGAGCAAAGCTTGCAGCACTTATAACACTCAGGGGTTTGGGATTCGTAGTTGCACTATTATCAAAATAAATCATCTATGCTCAACCCCCCTAATATTTATGCCGTTTTTTTTCAGTATATTAACAGGTTCATCACCCTTAGCATTAACCTCTACTGCATAGCCGCAGCCATCCTCGTGTTCCGGCTTTTCAATTCTGACAATCTTGGGTCTGTAACCGCTTGAGCGCAGCAAGCCGGCACTGCGCTGAGCATTTGTTATTGAACCCACCTTTATATATAAACTCATACAATAGTTACCCCATTTCATAAAACATATTCCATTATATGCAAAAGCTGTTTTTAGGGTAAACAAAAACTGCAAGGCTGAACCTTGCAGTTTTAATTGATAATTATTTGTTTTTCTTTGCAGCCTTCTGGGCCTTACGTCTTTCAAGCTCAGCCTGCTCCTCAGCACGTTTCTTTGCAGCCTCTTCTTCCTTAATTCTCTCCTCTTCCTCAGCCTTTTCCTTAGCCTCGTCATAGAGAGCAGCAATTTCATCAAAGTGACTGTAATTCTCCTGCTGAATAAGAAGCTTCTTCGCATCATTAAACGGCTTAGCAGCACAGTTGAACTTAGCAAATTCATCCATAAGAGCCTTAGCCTGCTTCTGAACATCCTTCTTCTCGTTAGTGATTGCTTTAATCTGAGTCTTAATCTCAGCAGCCAACTCTTTCTCGTCCTCTTTCTTTGCAAGAGTCATCTCTTCGGTAAGCTCGAATATCTTAACATCACATTCATCTTCCTTATCAAAAAGAGCGGTGAGCGCAGCCATATCAGGCTCTGCAAAATCATTAAGAGTTCCATAATATTTGTCGAATGCTTTCTTGGCAGAAATCTTTTTCTTTGCCATTTCAATTTCAAATTTACGGAAATCTTTTTCTTCCTCATTATTCTTAGGAAGAGCCTTTGCAGCGGCAAGCTCACGGCGAACTTCAGAAATATCAATATTCTTTATACCTGAAAGACCCTGAGCGTAAATTTCTGAGCAGACAGCAACCTGGTGTCTGTAAAAATCCGAATTAAACTTATCAAGCTCGGCACATACAAACTTAGAAATGTCGATTTCCTCATTGAAAATAAGTGCTTCCTTATAAGCCTTTTTAGCAGCCTTCTTTTCTTCCTTATCAGAAATACCTTTATATGAATTCTTGTCAACTGCCTTAGGCTCACTTGCTGCCATTTCACGGGCATTATTAACAAGGTCAATAGCCTCAACAAGCTGTCTGTTGCCAAGAGCATTATTGCCGTAGTCCTCAAACAGTGAACGAATCTGAAGAACACGAACAACACCCTTCTGCTTCTTTTCAGTGAAGTCATAGAAGAAATAAGGAACCATATTGAGGAAAGCACCTATTGCAGCCATAATAATAAGTGCACTCATCATTTTATAAAGCAGTCCCGGTTCACCGGTATCAACATCAAGAATATCAAATGCTTTTGCGTATCCGTTTCCTTCATAAACGCCATAAAATTTCTGAACAGCAGGAAGAATTGCAGATGTAGCAAGCGTTACACAGTCACCGATAGTTTTAACAGCAGAAAACATACCGTCAATACGTTCACCGGTCCGGTATTGCTGATAATCACGGATATCTGCCTGAATAGCAGGTGAAGTAATCTGCTCAAACGCACCAACCAACCAGTTGAAGTATACACAAATGAACAGCCACCAAATACTATACATATTGGCTCTCATTGCAACAATGAATAGGATATTAAGCGTATTTACAGCTAAAAGAACTCTCTTTTTACCGAATTTTCTTATACAGAATGGTGCAAGAATCATACCCCACATTGCCGCATTGCCCGTAAGTGTCTGAATCAGAGCAAATGTACCACCGTTACAGGTGTGACCATAGGTATAGGACCATTGAAGGATACTTCCGTAAGCACCTTCAAGAAAGCCCAGCCAGCCGGCAAGTGAAATAATCCAGAAATACTTATTCTTAGCAACCTCTTTTAATGCATCCTTAAAGCTAATCTGAATTGTATGTGTCTTTGCCTGAACAATTTTTTCTTGTGTATTCGTATAGACAACAATTGTCAGAAGCATACCAAGAATTGCAAATACAGGATAAGAAATTCTGTAAACCTTGATATCATAAAGATTGTTATTTGCAGCAAACTGTGCAACAAGAGGAAGCACAATATTGATAATTGAAGGAGCAAGTGAATAAACCAACGATTTAATCGACAGAACATCAGTACGTTCCTGAGTATTCGGTGATAACACGTGAATAAGGTTTGTATAAGCATCATTAAAGAAATTATAGAAAAACTGCAGCAACAGATTAAATACAAGCACCATTGCACAGGTAACCACATAGCTTATCTTCTGTCCGAAGACTATACCGCTTCCTAAAATGAATTCCAGTTTTTCATATGGGAACCATACATATGCCAATGCAATTATTGCAGTAGGAAGACCCATTGATAGAAGATACGGTCTGTATTTACCGCCCTTGCCTCGGGTATTATCAATCATATTCGCACGTACTGCCGTAAGCGGAATATTTGCTAATGTAGAAATTATGTAAAGTATATACATATCCGTCGGAGCAATACCAATTGC
>VSOH01000119.1 GCA_009774735.1 Clostridiales bacterium | reverse complement strand
GCTTATACTAATGTATAGTATAAACAGGCTATAATATGAATTAAATGTAATTATAAATCCCACAGACTCATCTGCTTTGCCGCTTGCTTTTCTTCAAAGGTTTGCAAATATTCAAATATCAAATCATTATTATGAACGATACCATGCTCATCACACTTTTCATTAAACAGCTTCATCAGTCTTTTATTATCAGGACTGCTGACGGCATACTGATTACCATATACTTTGATATATTCCCCTTTTAAACCGGGGAAATATTTATCAAGTTGACTATAAAAATACTCCCTGTTTCCGTCACGAAGTGTAACACCCATACCAAAGCATATAATACCATAAACCTTTGCTTCAATGCACATATCAAGAATCGAAGAAATATTCTCCCATGTATCATTTATAAAGGGTAAAATCGGCGAAAGCCACACAACAGCAGGTATCCCGACATCACGCATTTTTTTAAGAACTTCAAATCGTTCTTTTGTTGCAGAAACACCGGGTTCGATTTTTCTGCACAAAGCCTCGTCAGCAGTCGTCAGAGTCATCTGTACAACGCATTTTGTTTTTTCATTGATTTTCTGCAGCAAATCAATGTCCCGCAGAATACGGTTTGATTTTGTAATAACTGTAAAACCAAAGCCATTTTCGTAAATTAACGACAAGGCTTTTCTGACATTCTGCAATTCCATTTCAAGCGGAATATAGGGATCTGTCATAGAGCCTGTGCCTATCATACACTTTTTACGTTTATGCTTAAGTGCATTTTCAAGCAATTCAATGGCATTTTCCTTAATCTCAATATCTTCAAAATCATGCCGCATATTATAGCACTTGCTTCTGGAGTCACAGTATATGCAGCCGTGAGAACATCCGCGGTACAAATTCATTCCGTTTTTAGGCGATAAAATCCCTTTTGCTTTAACAAAGTGCATATCCTATATATTCCCTATCATTCAATCAGACAGACCGCATGGGCGGCAATACCCTCTTTAGCACCTGTGAAACCTAAGCCCTCCTCGGTGGTCGCTTTAACGGAAACGCAATCAACATCAACATTGCAGGCCTTTGCAATATTGCACCTCATATCATAAATATGCGGTGCCATTTTCGGAGTCTGCGCAAGGATTGTGGAGTCAATATTTATAATTTTATAGCCTTTTGCATTAACCTGACTGACAACCTCTTTGAGTAGTTCAAGGCTATCAGCACCCTTCCACTTATCATCCGTATCAGGAAAAAGGTGACCGATATCGCCCATAGCGGCAGCACCGAGAATCGCATCACTGATTGC
Source organism: Clostridiales bacterium (assembly GCA_009774735.1). Lineage (GTDB taxonomy): Bacteria > Bacillota > Clostridia > Oscillospirales > Acutalibacteraceae > Eubacterium_R. The sequence continues at coordinate 4,147 of VSOH01000119.1, read as the reverse complement.
GTGAAGGAGTACATCCGCATCGCTGTGACCAAGAAGACCGACAGGACTTGGAATATCAACACCGCCGATAATACATTTTCTGCCCTCAACCAACTTATGAACATCGTAGCCGTGACCTATTCTCATTACCGCTCACCTCTCATTTTCAGCACACCCTCTGCCATAGGCAAATCCTCAGGTGTAGTAATTTTGATATTGCCGTAATCACCGATAACGGTGAATACAGGCTTTCCGAAATACTCAATCAACTGACAATCATCAGTAAAATCCTTGCCATCCGCCTTTTCTTTTTCAACCGCATCAACATACATTTTAAATTCAAAAATCTGTGGTGTTCTGATTGATACAAGGCTTGATCTGTCAGGAGTTGAAACAATCTGATAATTGCTGTCAATAACCTTGATGGTATCCTTCACCATAACGCCAACAGCCGCAGCGCCATTCTGAATTGCACTTGTCAGCGTGTCCGTTATCTCTTTTTCGGTAATCAGAGGTCTTGCACCGTCGTGTATTAACAGATAATCGCATTCATCAATCGTTTCAACGGCATTCATAACGCTCTGCTGTCGTGTTTCGCCGCCAAAGCAATATGAAACATTATACGGCGAAAGCACATTTTCAAAGCTGTCAAGATCACTTTCACGGCAAACAACAATAATTTCGTTGATTTCTTTAATTTTAGAAAAGGTTTCAACAGTTCGCTCTAAAACTGTTTTTCCGTTTATTTCAAGAAGCAGCTTGCTCTTGTCTGCCTTCATTCGTGTGCCTGCACCTGCACCTAAAATAATTGCAGCATTATTCATCGCTTAATTCCTCCGCTTCTTCCATAGTCGGGGTAACAAATTCTGTTTTATAAGGGTCATAAACCACAAAACCGGGCTTAGCACCGTTTGGCTTTTTAACATTCTTTATCAGTGTATAATCAACCGCAACATTTGAGCTTGCTCTCGCCTTGCTGTAATAAGCCGCCAGCACTGCACAATCATGAATGGCTTCATCTGTAATTTCTGCACCCGAGGTTTCGCAGATAACATGACTGCCTGCACTGTCCTGAACATGAAACCAGGTGTCATAATTTTTAGCCGTTTTCATGGTCAGCCGGTCATTCATAAGGTTATTCCTGCCTACCCAAACAACAAAACCGTCATGTGTTTTAAACCGCATAGGCTTAAGTGCCTTTGGATTTTTCTTTTTATCAGCAGTTTTTTTCAGATAGCCCTGTGATGAAAGCTCTGCTTTGATTTCACTGATTTCACTGTCGGTTTCTGCACGTGAAAGCGCGTCAATAACCGTTTCAAAATATTCAGACTCAGCCTTTGCCTGATTTATAAAATCAACCAGCTTAGCCTCTGCCACCTGTTTTTTGCGATATTCCTTATAATACTTTTGTGCATTCTGTGCGGGAGTTAAGAAAATATCGGCAGGAATTCTGATCACACTGTTATTATCATAATAGTTCTCCAAATCATAATAAGCCTGACCCTTTTCAAGCCTGTATTGATTTGAGTTAATCAAATCACCGAAAAGCTTAAAGGTATCCTTATCCTTACAGCTTTCAAGCTCCTGCTCTCTGTTCGCAGCCTTTCTCACCGCACGCTCCTGCAATGTTGTGAGCTTTTTAAACAAGTCTGCACTGCGTGCCTTAATTCTCATCAAACGAACACGTTCATAATAGAAATAGTCAAGTAGCTGAGAGAAGGTGTCATAGTGCTTAATCTCAGCCAAACTGTCATACTGCCGAATATTCATAAAGGCAAAATCCTTTGGGGTATCAACAATAACAACAGTGGGCACAGGCTTTTGGGCACAAGACTTAAACTCATCAAGAGTCAAGCCGTTTTCAATCTCACGGCAGATAACAGGAGATACACCCTTGACTGTTTCCATAACAGCCTTATACAGCGTCTTATTTGATGATTTAATTTTGTTTTTAACAACATCTATGTCATCGGTGAAGATATTCATTTTATCCTGCTGTGGCGGTGCGACATATGTAACACCCGGCAAAACCTCACGCACCTGTGATTTATTCTCGTCAATTCTTTTAAGGGAGTCAATGATTTTGCCGTTTTCGTCAACGAAGATAATATTTGAATATCTGCCCATAATTTCAACAATAAGTGAATACGAGCGTTTGTCACCAAGCTCATCTGTACCTGAAAAATTTATTTTTACAACACGTTCCAAATCTTCCTGAATAATATCGGTTATCCAGGCACCTGTAAGCCTTTTCCTTAAAAGCAAACAAAACATAGGCGGTTTCGGTGGATTTTCAGGCGGATAGTCCGTAAAATGAATTCTGGCACTGTCGGCATTGCAGGATAAAAGAAGCCTCTTACTACCCTCACGAGAGCGAAGGTTGATAACAAGCTCATCCTTTGAGGGCTGATAGATTTTATCAACCCTGCTGTCAACTGCAAAATCAGCTATTTCATTTTTTAAATGGTATAAAAAAATTCCGTCAAGTGCCATAATTTTTCCCTTAATTTATATAGATTGTATAGGATTATTCACAGGTGCTATAATAAATTCAACATCTGTGAAAAGCTTTTCAAGCATATCCTTAAGCATTAAAAATGGTTTATTTTCTGTTTCAAAATGACCTGCAGATATAAGTGCATAGCCACGTTCCTTTGCATCAAGCATCTGATGATATTTCATGTCACCTGTAATAAAGCAATCCGAGCGGGGCTCAGCAACCTCAATATATTCCTCACAGGCACCGCCGCCGACAGCAACTGTTTTAATCAGCCTGTCGGTATCTGTATATCTTATGCCCTGACAATCAAGTGCATCACTGACATATTGTGTCAAATCATCAATACTCATTGCCTGGGGCAAATCACCTGTTACAATAAAGCTGCCGTCGATTTTTGAAACATTTTCAAGCTCTAAAAGCTTTGCAAGATTAAAATTGATACCGCAGTCAGCAATGTCAAAATTTGTATGAGCAGCAATATGGGCAATATCATTATTTATAAGAGTATAAAGTGCAGAGCCTTTGATTATTTCTTTAGCGCCCTTAAAAAGCACAGGATGATGTGTTAAAAGCAAATCAGCATGAACACCGGCGGCAAATTCACAAGCCCCTTTAGTAGGGTCAAGAGCCATAACCACAGTTTTAACCTCTTTGCGAAAATCCCCTGTTAAAAATCCTGCATTATCCCACTCCTCCTGCAAATCAAACGGAGCAACGGAATTTATGTAATCAAAAATATTTTTAACAGTTGTCATAGTTTTTCCTCCACAGCTTTGATAACAGCCTTTAAGTCTTCACCTGATTTAAGCTTATTATTAAGATAGTTTAAAAGATGCTCAAAATATTCCTTATTTGAAAAATCCTTAATATTACCAAGGTAATAATCCGTTCTTGTTTTTGGCAACATCTCACCTGTATACATTGCATCAAATACAGAATAATAGTGTTTGCCGTCCTTAACAATTAAATCATTAACAATATCAAAACCATTATCATACAAATATTTACGGGCTATCTCGGGATGCGTCATAGGGTTTAATATAATATGCTTATCCTTAACGTCTGCCCTTGAAAGAATGTCTGCAATCAGCTCACCACCCATTCCTGCAATAATAACGGTATCATACTCATCACTCAAAACACGATCAAGTCCGTTAGATAATCTCGTTTTTATTACAGCAGAAAGCTCCTCCTGCATAACAAGAGTTTCACAGGAGGCTAAAGGTTTTTCGTTAACATCTGCCGCTACCGCACCTTTAATTATTCCCGATTTATAAAGATAAACAGGAATATAGCCATGGTCAGTGCCAATGTCTGCAATCACAGAACCTTTTTTGACAAGCCCTGCAACAGCAGATAATCTTTTTGATAAAGACTGCATTATTTTTCAGTCACAAAAGCGTTAAGCTTTTTAACAAGCTCGTCAGCATCTGTGCCGTGAACCATACAAGCCTGCTCTACAGTTTCACCTCTTGATGCAGGACAGCCAAGGCAGTGCATACCGATTTCTAAAAACAAAGGTACCGCATCAGGGCAAATGTCTAAAATATCGCCGATAATTGTGTCTTTTGTAATTTCTGTCATTTTGATATTCTCCTTTAGAAAAAATTTCTAATATATTTATAGCACAAATAAGAATTGATTGCAAGATTAACAAATATGTGCTAT
>VSOH01000118.1 GCA_009774735.1 Clostridiales bacterium | reverse complement strand
TTTATATCACCGGGACAGCAGGAGGAAAATGCAATTATTCCGTTTCCGCCGACACTGGTGTATCTGTTCTGAAACATTTTGTCATTGGAAAACAGTCTGCCGATTGCCTTGCCGAGTCCGCCGTTTGTGGTGGTCTCCATTTTCATATTCGGGCTCATCCAGCTCATTCCGCCGCCCTCGGTAATCATCTGTTCACCTGCATCAAGGTAACATATTACTGCCGGGAAGGGTGTTCCTTTAATTTCGTATTTCATAAAATTACCTCTTTTCATAATTATGTATATAAATAATTTATCACATTAATAAATTTTATGCAACATTTATTATTGCAATGAAAATAATATAGGTATATAATTAAACTGCGAAAATTTGGTATTATATTAACAGGAGTGTTATATGAAAAAATTTATGGATAAGGATTTTTTGCTTGATACGGATACTGCTAAAAAGCTTTTTCACGATTTTGCGGAAAATATGCCTGTATGCGATTATCACTGTCATCTGAATCCTAAGGAGATTTTTGAAAATAAGCCACCTGAAAGTATAACAGAGCTGTGGCTGTCGGGTGACCATTATAAATGGCGTGCAATGCGTAGCTGCGGTGTTGAGGAAAAGTACTGCACAGGCGATGCAACCGACAGAGAAAAATTTCAGAAATTTGCTTATACATTGCAGTACTGTATAGGCAATCCTCTTTATCACTGGGCGCACATTGAGCTTCAGCGTTATTTCGAAATTGACACACCGCTTAATGCAAAAACCGCCGACGATATTTTTGACAGAGCCAATGATGCTGTTAAAAATGGCGATTTCAGACCCCAGAGTCTTATTATGAAAAGCAATGTTAAGGTTGTCTGCACAACAGATGATCCCGTTGATGATTTAAAATATCACAAGTTGTTTAAGGATGTTACGGATTTTGACTGTAAGGTGCTTCCTTCATTCAGACCTGACAAAGCATTGAATGCTCATCTTGACGGTTTTGCAGATTATATCAATACGCTTGCAAAGGCTGCTGATGTTGAAATTAAAAGCTATAAGGATGTAATTACTGCATTGCTTAAAAGAGTCGATTATTTTGACAGTGTGGGCTGCCGCGTATCTGACCAGGCTTTTGATTATCCGCCTTATGCTGTTGCCGAGGAGGATGAGATTGACGAGATTTTCAGCCGTGCCATGAAGGGCGAAAAAATCACTCTTGACGAATGTGATAAGTACAGAACTCCAATCTTGCTTGCTCTTGGTGAAAAGTATCATGACCTTGGATGGGCTATGGAAATTCATATCGGTGCGATGAGAAACAACAATACGCTGATGTTTAACAGGCTCGGTGCTGACACAGGCTTTGACTCAGTTGGTGACTGTGAAATAGCACAGCCCTTGTCAAGATTTCTTGATGCACTCAATGTTAAGGATAAGCTGCCTAAAACAATTCTGTTTAATCTCAATGATAAGGACAATACAGTGCTTGGTACAATGCTCGGCAATTTCCAAAGCTCGGATGCAGAGTCAAAAATTCAGTTCGGTCCTGCATGGTGGTTCCTTGACACAATGGACGGTATGACCAACCAGATGAAAACACTTGGTAACCTTGGTGTGCTTGGCAAATTTGTCGGTATGGAAACGGATTCACGCTCATTTACTTCATACGGCAGGCACGAATATTTCAGGCGAATTATGTGTGCACTCCTCGGCAGATGGGTTGAGGACGGCTGGTATGCCTATGATGAGGATATTCTGAAGGAAATTGTTCAGGGTATCAGCTATAACAACGCAATCAAATATTTTAATTTTTAATATGTTTTTAATATAATCGGAGGTTAGATTATGGATTTAAAATTAAGACCAAAGGAAGAATGTAAATTTGATGAAATTTCACTTGGTGAAATTATGCTCAGACTTGACCCGGGCGAGGGCAGAATTAAAACCGCTCGTTCCTTCAGGGCTTGGGAAGGCGGCGGAGAATACAATGTTGCCCGCGGTCTTCGCAGATGCTTTGGTTTAAATACAGGTGTTGTAACTGCCTTTGCAGAGAATGAAATCGGCTATCTTATGGAGGATTTGATTCTTCAGGGCGGTGTTGATACATCTCTTATCAAGTGGATGCCTTTTGACGGTATCGGCAGAACAGTAAGAAACGGTATCAATTTCACGGAGCGCGGCTTTGGTATCCGTGGCGCTGTGGGTGCTTCTGACAGAGGCAACACTGCTGCATCAAAGCTTAAGCCCGGCGATATCGATTGGGATTACATCTTCGGTACTCTTGGTGTTCGCTGGCTGCACACAGGCGGTATTTATGCTGCTCTTTCGGAAACTGCGGCTGAGGTCGTTATTGAAGCCGTTAAAAAGGCTAAGGAATACGGCACCATTGTTTCCTATGACCTGAACTATCGCCCTTCACTCTGGAAAGATATCGGCGGTCAGGCAAAGGCACAGGAGGTTAACAAGGAAATTGCCAAGTATATCGACGTTATGATTGGTAATGAGGAAGACTTTACTGCATCTCTCGGCTTTGAGGTTGAGGGTAACGATGCCGACCTTAAGGAGCTGAATATGGACGGTTACTACAAAATGATTGAAACCGTTACAAAGGCTTATCCGAACTTTAAGGTTATTGCTACCACACTCAGAACCGTTAAAACTGCAACTGTTAATGACTGGAAGGCTATCTGCTGGGCAGACGGTCAGATTTATCAGTCAATGGAATTCCCCGGTCTTGAAATTCTTGACAGAGTCGGCGGCGGTGACAGCTTTGCATCAGGTCTTATTTACGGCTTAATGACTTATCAGGATGCACAGAAGGCTGTGAACTATGGTGTTGTTCATGGTGCACTTGCAATGACTACCCCGGGTGATACAAGTATGGCATCCCTTAAAGAGGTTGAGGCAAAGGTAAATGGTGCATCAGCCCGCGTTCAGCGCTAAAATCGTGTTTTTTTTCGTCAGGCTGTGTTATATGCAAAATTCCGCTCGGTCACATATCTAAGTATGCTCCCGTTGACGAAGTTTTACAAAAGCCTTGCCTGACGAAAAAATCCATTGATTTTTAGTAATTAATTTATTATAAATATTACAGGAGAAATATTATGGCTAATAAAATTGAAACCTTAGCAAAAATTCAGGAGGTTGGTATTGTTGCCGTAGTTCGTGCAACATCAATCGAACAGGCAGAGAAAATCACAGATGCTTGTATTGCAGGCGGTGTTGCTGCAATTGAGCTTACCTTTACAGTTCCTCATGCTGATAAGCTTATCGAGGCTATGAAGGCAAAGTATAATTCAGGCGAAATTATTATCGGTGCAGGTACTGTTATGGATGCTGCTACTGCACGTATCGCAATCCTTGCAGGTGCTGAATACATTGTATCACCTTATTTTGACCCTGAAACTGTTAAGACCTGTAACCGCTACGGCGTTCCGTCAATGCCCGGCATCTACACACCTACTGAGGCTGTTCACGCTATGGAATGCGGTGCAGATGTGCTTAAGGTGTTCCCCGGTGACATTGCGGGTCCTGCATTCATTAAGGATATTCATGGTCCTATCCCTAACGCTGTTATGATGCCGTCAGGCGGTGTTGATGTTGACAATGTTAAGGACTGGATTAAGGCCGGTGCAATTGCCTGCGGTGCAGGCTCATCATTAATCGCAGGTGCCAAGACAGGCGATTATGATAAGATTACCGAAACAGGTAAGCTCTTTGTTCAGCGTATTAAGGAAGCAAGAGCAGAAATGGCAAAATAAAAACGATAGTCGGCGAGGGTATGTCTTTGCCGACTTTTTTATGAGGTAGTTATGAAAGCAGTTGTTTTTGATATGGATGGTGTTTTGTTTGACACCGAAAGTGTTTGTATGAAAGCATGGGATTATGCCGGAGAGGTTATGGGCGTCGGTAAAGCGGGCTATATGGTTCTTAAAACACTTGGTATGAATGCGGATAAAGCTGTTGAAATAATCAGGACCGAGTTTGGTGCGGGTTTTGATGCTGTAAAATTCAAGCAAATCGGTAAAAATTATTCCTATGATTATTTTAATACATACGGTGTGCCAGAGAAACCCGGATTGTATGAAATACTTGATTATCTTAAAAATAAGGGCTATAAAATTGCACTTGCCTCCTCCACAAGCTCACAGAGTGTTCATCATCATTTAAAAGAAAAGGATATTGAAAAATATTTTGATGCAGTTATCTGCGGTGATATGGTTGAAAAATCAAAGCCTGAGCCGGATATTTATTTGAAGGCTTGTGCACAGTTAAATGAAAATCCTGACAACTGCATTGCAATTGAGGATTCTAAAAACGGTATTTTATCTGCACACCGTGCAGGTCTGCAGGTTATTATGGTGCCCGATTTGTGGCAGGGCGAGGCTGAAACAGACAGCTTTCTCCTTGCAAAATGTAAGAGCCTAATCGAAATTATGAGCATTTTATAGCTGCTCAACTGATGGTTTAGCTGTTTTTCAACCGATAGTTGACAGAACAACCGCCGCGTTATTGTTAATTTTATACAGCGAAGGTAGAATTGAATTACCAAATAATTTAAAGGAGTTGAATTCTATGTTCGGTTTGGAACGAAAAGAAAATACAGGGCTTGTAAAGCAGGAGGTGATACATATGAATTTAGGTAAAAATATTGCTGAATTAAGGAAAAAAAGCAATCTTACTCAGGAGGAGCTTGCTAATATGCTTGGTGTTTCACCTCAGGCTGTTTCAAAGTGGGAGAATGATGCTGCCTGTCCTGATATTTCACTGCTGCCGAAAATAGCAGAGATTTTCGGAGTGACAATTGATGAACTGATGAATGAGCAGGGCAGTATTCATTCAAAGAAAACTGTTAATTATGATGTCAGAACAAAACGCACAATTCAGATTAATGTGCTGTCAGCAGATGGAAAAAGCAGTAGGATTAACATACCGTTTAAGCTTGTTTCGGCAGGTATGAAAATCGGAGCAATGTTTGGTCTTGATGACAACATTTGCGGTGCAATTAACACTGCGGTTGAAAGCGAAGTTTTTGATGATTTGATCACTGTTGACGGTGATAACGGTGAAAAGGTTACAATTAAGATTATATGAATTTACCACAGGGGCACATATTATCTGCCCCTGTGAAATGTTATATCACAAATAAATCCGCAGAAGTATTACTTCTGCGGATTTATGTTTATACCTTATATTTCTCTGCCTGCATATTAAACATCTTTGCATAGGTTTTGTTCATTGCCATTAGCTCAGCGTGTGAGCCGCTTTCAATGATTTCACCATTTTCCATAACAAAAATTCTGTCTGCATTGATTGTCGTTGACAGTCGATGAGAAATAAATATTACTGTCTTATCCTCAGCAGCTTCAAGCATCGACTGGTTCAGCTTGTACTCAGCCACGGGGTCGAGGTTTGCAGAAGGCTCATCAAGGATTATATATGGACATTGGTTATAG
>VSOH01000117.1 GCA_009774735.1 Clostridiales bacterium | reverse complement strand
TTTCTAAGGAATGAATGAATCATTATTCGCATAAAATATATAACGATATAGAAACGGGGTATATTTATGTGTGGTATTATCGGCTATATTGGCTATGATGAAGCTAAAAATATTTTAATTAAGGGGCTTAAATCTTTGGAGTACAGGGGATATGACAGTGCAGGTATTGCTGTGTATAATCCTGATTACAGTCAGTGTCTTGTTTCAAAATGTGAGGGCAGGGTTGATAAGCTTGAGCATAAAACCATAGATATTAAAGGAAAATCGGGCATAGGTCATACGAGATGGGCAACTCACGGTGAGGTAAGTGATTCAAATTCTCATCCCCATAAATTTGGTAATGTAACTATAGTTCATAACGGAATTATTGAAAATTATGAGTCACTGATGAATACACTTGGTGTTGCATCCAAGTTAAAATCGGGGACTGACAGTGAGGTAGTTGCTGCTCTTATTGACAAATGCTGTGAAAAAAATCCTGTTGATGCAATAATAAGCTCTGTAAAAAAGTTGAGAGGAACTTATGCTCTTGCCATAATGTTTGATGATGAGCCTGATGCAATATATGCTGTAAGAAATGTCAGTCCTATTGTTATCTGTAAAAATGACAGTGGTTGCTATATTGCTTCAGACATTATTGCAATAGCTGAATACAGTACTGATTACTTTGTTCTTCCTGAGCTTAGCGTAGCAAAAATCACAAGGGATAAAATTGAAATAGTTGATTTTACTAAAAATCATGTAGAGCCTGAAATGTCTGTTGTAAACTGGGATTTAAAAAACAGCGGTAAATGCGGTTATCCCTTCTATATGGAAAAGGAAATTATGGAACAGCCTGAGGTGATAAGGAAGACTCTTAAGAACAAGCTTAACGGTGATATTCCTGATTTTTCATCGGACAATATTGATGAAAAAATTTTTACTGATTGTAAAAGTATTTCAATCGTCGCCTGCGGAACGGCTATGCATAGCGGTCTTATCGCAAAGCAGCTTATTGAGAAAAACTGCAGTATATCGGTATCTGTTTATATTGCGAGTGAATTTATTTATTGTCAGCCTATTATCAACAGTGATACTCTTGTTATATGTGTATCTCAGAGCGGTGAAACGATCGATACGCTTGAAGCACTTAAATATGCTAAAAAACAAGGTGCAAAAATACTTTCAATTGTTAATGTGCGCGGCTCTGTTATAGCAAGAGTAAGTGATAATGTTATTTATACAGATGCGGGTCCTGAGGTTGCTGTTGCCTCTACAAAGGCTTATACAAGTCAGCTCGTCACTTTTTATCTTATCGCCGCTAAAATGGCTTATATTCGAGGCTGCTTCAATATTGAGGGATTGCTTTCGTTTATTAATGAACTGAAAAAAGTACCGGATGCTGTTGAACAGGTATTTGCAGCTAAGGATAAAATTCATCATATTGCAGGCAAACTCTTAACAGCTGAGCATGCATTTATGATTGGCAGAGGTATTGATTATCCTGCGCTGCTTGAAGCGTCGCTCAAATTAAAGGAAATATCATATATTCACAGTGAAGCATTTGCATCCGGTGAGCTCAAGCATGGAACTATTGCTTTGATTACAAAGAACACTCCTGTTATTGCACTTATGACACAGGAATACCTGTCATCAAAGCAGGTTTCAAATATTAGAGAGGTTCAGTCACGCGGTGCCAAGGTAATTACGGTCTGCACAAGATCATTGAAAGCATATGCAACGGATAATTTTATTGAACTTCCTAATTTGGACGATGAGTTTACGGTCATACCTGCTGTTGTTGTTATGCAGCTTTTGGCATATTATGTTTCATCAGATAAAGGGCTGGATGTTGATAAACCAAGAAATCTTGCCAAGGTTGTAACCGTGGAATAATTAGTGATAAAAATGCAGTACAAAATGTACTGCATTTTAGTTTATAATATTAAGATTATTTTAAAGTAACAACAGATTTAGTTCCACTGTTTTTAATAGCCTTAAAGACGCCTTTGCTGCTTGGTACAAATTCTGTTCCCTTTAGATTGATGTGATAACCGATTGTTTTTCTGCCTGTGCACTTGCCCTTAACTTTATGGTTACATACTTATAAGCATTACGCAGGAATATACTTAGTCGTTTTTTAGTCTTATGCATCTTTTTCCTCTTTTGAAAACGAAACGAGAAATTATTATTTCTGCACTATGGTTTTATCATAAGTTAAAAATTTACACAATAGCTATTTATATATTCAAAATACAAAATTATTCCATTTAATCTATTTACTATTTCCGTTAATAGTACTAAGATGTATTAAAACAAAATTCAGGTACATATATTATGAAAAATGATTTATTAACAGGCAAGCCGATAAAAAGTATAATAATGTTTGCTTTGCCGATTATGGCAAGCTCTATGCTGCAGTATAATTACAATTTGATTGACAATATTATTGTCGGCAGATTTGTAGGAACAGATGCACTTGCTGCTGTGGGCAGTGTTGGTTCAATAAACGGGTTTATCATCGGTGCTGCTTTGGGTCTGACTTCGGGCTTTACAATAACAGTTGCCCAAACCTTCGGCGCAGGTGATAAATGCAAAATGAATCAATACGCCGGTAACAGTATTTCCCTTTCAATCATTATTGGACTCGTAATCGTTATAGCCGCACATCTGTTATGCTATCCGCTTTTAAGACTTTTAAAAACGCCTGAAGACATTATTGATATGGCGGCTTCTTATCTTGATGTACTTTATTTTGCCGTTCCTGTGCAGATGCTGCTTAACAATTTTAACGCTCTTTCACGTGCAGTAGGGGAAAGTAAAAAGCCGCTTTATTTCCTGATAGCTAGTGTTTTTGTTAATTTCCTTCTTGATTTGCTTTTTGTAGCTTATTTTAAATGGGGAGTTATTGGTGCTGCGTGGGCAACTAACATTTCACAGCTTATAGCTGCTGTTCTGGCAGGTGTATATATATTCAGGCATAATAAAGAGCTTGATATTACTGCGGCAGATTTAAAACTGAATACTAAGGTTGTGTCTAATCAGATAAAAATGGGTATACCTATTTCTTTGCAGTTTACAATTACGTCAATTGGTTCTATGACGCTGCAAACGGCAGTTAATGGGTTCGGGTCAAATGTTATTGCCGGATTTACAGCGGCGGGCAGGGTAGAGCAGTTAACAAATATTCCTATGTCGGGTCTTGGTGTGGGTACAATGACCTTTGTATCACAAAACTATGGTGCCGGGAATTATGACAGAATAGTAAAGAGCGTAAGAAAAATATTTTTGCTTGACATCGCAGTATCAATTGTCTGCAGCTTGCTGCTTGTTGTGATAGGACCATCAGTGGTAAAGCTGTTTATGACTGATTATAACGCGGATATAATGTTCGCTGCACGGCAATATCTGTCGGCAATCGCTCAGTGTTATTCTCTTGTTGCAGTGCTTTTTGTTTTCAGAAATACACTTCAGGGGCTTGGCTTTACATATGCAAATACAATTGCAGGAGCAGGTGAATTCTTCGGAAGACTTGCTGTGGCATTGATTTTTACCCCTTTAATCGGATTTAATGCAATTTGTTATGCAGGTCCTGTTGCATGGCTACTTGCAGACATACCCCTTGTTGTGATATACTTAAAGAAACAATCCGTGTTTAAAAAACTTGCAACGAAAGAGGTAAAGTAAAATGATGTATTATGCGGTCCTTGCAGTAGGTGTTATTGTTTCTTTGATTTTCTGTTATGAAAGGCGACTGGGCTTCAGTGTAAAAAATCTGCTGTTCAAGTCAGTATCAAGCCTTTGTTATTTGTTAACCGCTGTTTTTGCGTTAATAAATAATCCGCAGGCTTATACATATGGCTCTCTTATTATTATGGGCGGAGCTCTCGGCTTGGTAGGTGATATTCTGCTTGACCTTAAAGGTCTTTATAAAGCACAGGAAAAAACTTATCTCAAGGGTGGCTTTATCTTTTTTTTAGTGGGTCACATTTTTTATATCGCCTCTATTATTTACTCCACTAAAATGAAATGGTATTTCATTTTAGTTTCAGTAGTTGTTTCGGCTGTTATCGGCTTTTTAACAGTAGCATCAGCAAATATTATGAAGGTGCATTATGGTGCTTACAGACGAATTGTCGGTATATACTGTGCATTTTTGGCAATGACTATGGTCACTGCAATTATAGCTACAATAACAACAGGCTTTCAAAAAGGCTATCTGCTTATGGCTGTCGGTTCAGTATTGTTTACACTGTCTGATGCCGTATTGTCTAATACTTTCTTCGGAAGAGGAAAAGATAAACCGCACCACTTGTTTATTAATCATTTCCTATATTATGCCGGTCAGTATCTTATTGCCGCATCAGTATTGTTTGTCTGAGCTTATTAAGCCGTATTGCGGGAGAACTTTGTTCTCCCGCAATAGAAAGCAAACAAATTAAATAATTTTTCTTTAATCTATTGACTTTGAAATGAAATAATGATATTATATCAAAGTCGCAAATGGATATGGGCCATTAGCTCAGTTGGTCAGAGCCACCGGCTCATAACCGGTCGGTCCGGGGTTCGAGTCCCTGATGGCCCACCATATTTTTTGCAGTATATTTAGGGGTATAGCTCAGTTGGTAGAGCAGCGGTCTCCAAAACCGCGTGCCGAGGGTTCAAGTCCTTCTGCCCCTGCCAAAACAAAAAGACGCCTGCGGGTGTCTTTTTATTTTGTTGTTAAAGCAGAAGGATTTGAACCACGAAATTCAAAAGTGCTTGCACTTTTGACAGTAAACAGTCCGGTGGACTGTTTACGCATTGAGTTGATTATAAAGCCCCTGCCAAAGAAAGCACCGAATTTTCGGTGCTTTTTTCCTTTATTTACGGCTATTTACGCCGATTTTACTTGCTTTTCCCATATAGATAAAACTACGGCGCACGGTCTTTTCCGTACGCCATCTTTTCATTTTCACACCGTTTTTTGTTCACTTTGTGCCACACAATCCAAGCAATCCGTTTGGTACATCATCAAAAAAGCATCAATCACAATTCAAATCCGTTTGTAACGCCCATCAGCATATCCGTGTTTCGTTTGACATAATACATTTCGGTTATCTCCGAAGTTGTGTGTCCGAGTAGGTCTGCCACCTGCCTCGGTGTTAATGCTTTTACTGTTCCGTCCTCAGCTCGTACTCCTGTTACAAGCTTTGTTGCGAAAGTGTGTCGCAGACTGTGTAAACCTTTTTTCTCGATTCCTGCCGCATCGAGTATGGAATAAAACCGCTTTCGCAAGTTCAACGGTCTTGTAAAGTTGCCGTCTGCATCGGGTATCAATGGTGCATTCTCACCGAAATATCGCTCGTTGCGTAATTCGATAATCGCTTGAATAGCCGTTTCGTTTAAGGGTACGATACGCTTGCTTGAAGCGGTTTTCAGCTTGCCTACAATGGGATACTAATTTCATTATGTGCAATTATCATAATAATTTTCATATCCTTATTC
>VSOH01000116.1 GCA_009774735.1 Clostridiales bacterium | reverse complement strand
CAGAGAACACAAAAAAAACCCAAAAAACAAACCCACTGTTCACTTGTTCTGTCGAACATAAAGCATCAAACATTTCATAAATATGATTATTAAGCAAACAAGGTTTATACAATTCTTCGGGTAATCCTGTCGCAACAGCAAGTTTGATATTCAGATGCTTTAATTCCGTTAAATAATCTAACGCATAAGGGGCAAGTTCTATATTGTGTGCATATTCATATTTAGCCATTTCGTTCCATTCATGAACAATGTCATCAACGCTCTCTTTGAGGTCAAAAAGGCGAATAGTATATTCAGCAGCCTCCTTAAAACTCATAGAACAGATTGTAGCAACATAATTCTCTGGAACGGGGATATTTCTTTTTTTTAGAAAATCGGCATCTATCTTTTCCCATATATCCATCGAGTTCAAAAGCGTACCATCCAAATCAAAAATAACAGCTTTGAAATTCTAACTATGCACCTCCTAAAAACGCCTGTTTTAAGGCTTTAGATGAGTGTCTAATATTTTGCTGTGAAATAATTGCAGATACTACTGCCAATCCATCAATGTGCATCGCCTTGAATGCAGGAGCATTTTCTTTATTTATTCCTCCGATAGCAACGATAGGTATGTGGACTGATTTACGAATTTGCAATAGTGTATTCATTGAAACAATATCCGCATCTGCTTTAGTGCTTGTAGAAAACATTGCCCCAACACCTAAATAATCTGCACCGTCAGAAACAGCTTTTTGTGCTTCCTGTAATGTTGATGCAGACACCCCTAAAATCATACTTTGAGGAATTATCTTCCGTACTATGGAAGCAGGCAAATCGTGCTGACCGATATGTACTCCTGCGGCGTTTACCGACAGAGCAATATCAACTCTATCATTGATGATAAGAGGAATTTCATATTTGTCCGTTATGCTTTTTATTGATACGGCTAAACGGTAAAACTCATCTGAAGATATATCCTTTTCTCTGAGCTGTACCATTGTACAGCCGCCTAAGATAGCCTGTTCAACCGCTACTTCCAATGAAGCAGAACTCATCAGATTTCGGTCTGTAACAAGATAAAGGGTAAAATCTAATGCCATATAATCACCTCACATATCTTTTAATCCATTCTTATAAAGCTCATAAAAATGGTGTGTCGGACCGTATCCCTTGCCAATCGGCAAAGAGTGTGTAATCGCAGTTGTAACATATTCTTTTGCTTTGCTGACAGCATTTTCAACGCTTAAACTTTTACCGAGGTAAGCCGCAATCGCAGATGAGAATGTGCAGCCTGTTCCGTGAGTATTCTTTGTATCAACCCTTGATGCCTTATAGTAGTACATTTTATTGCCATCATACAGAATATCCGTTGCATCACCGACAGCGTGACCACCCTTGATAATTACTGCTTTACAGCCCATAGATTGTATCTTCCTTGCCGCATTTTCCATATCGCTATGAGTTTTGATTTTCATATCAGCGATTTTCTCTGCTTCGGGAATATTTGGCGTTAATACATCTGCCAATGGTATTATAATTTCTATAAGGGTATCAATGGATGTTGGCTGCATAAGCGGACATCCGTTCTTTGCATACATAACAGGGTCGATGACTACATTAAAAGGTTTGTATTGCTTGAGCTTTTCAGCAACAGCTTCCATACATTGAGGTGTAGAGAGCATACAGTCCACGAGAACATAGTCATAATTCTTCTTGACCCCGTTCACGCAGGTTTTCAGCACACTTTCACGGCTTATGGCGTTAATCAGCCTTACTTCCAAGCCCGACAGCTCAATGTTGGACGGTAACAGGTCAACACCCTCGCCGTGGTGCAGGATGCCTTGGGCGACATCAACGGATTTATCGTCTATGATATCCTGCATGATTGTGGAGAGAGTAACCTGCAAATCATCTGGTCTATGATAGCCGAGGGACATGGTTAGATTTGCCTGTGCATCAGCGTCAATGAGCAGGACTTTCTTGCCCTGCTGTGCCAGACTTACGCCCAGATTCACCGCCGTGGTGGTCTTGCCGACACCGCCTTTCTGATTGGTCAGAGCGATTACTTTGCAATTTGACATGGGTGCGTCCTCCTTTCGCATAGATTTAGCCGCTTTGTCAAGGCGGCTATGTAACTGTACCAGAGGACGCAGAACGCAAAAAAGCCGCTTACTCTTAAAATCCATAAGAATAAGCGGCTTCATGGTGATGTGCCTTAGACATATTCAATTTTTACTTTCTTGATGGGGGCATTGGCGACTTTGAAGATAAGCTCGTCAACGCAGTCCCCGTATTTGCCCTGCTGTATGAGCTGATTTTTCAGCTCCACAAGGCTATGTAAAAGTAATGTTCTTTCTTGGCTATCCACATATATGTGGGTTTTCTTTTCTCTCATACCGTCCACCGTCCTTTCTTGGCTTCATTATAATTAAAGACGGCTTGATATTCAAAGATGCAAACGAGTGAAAAAAATAAGCGTACCACTATTTCTAATGATACGCTTATTGTAATTCAGTTCTTAATCAAGGTCGATATACACCGTTACGGTAGTTTCTCTCCATTGATTTTTCCTTACATACTGTCCGTTAGCCTTTCGGTAGGCTGCTGCCTGCTCGAAAGACAGCGGTAATTCAAAGGAAAGAGAACTCCTACCTACTTTTGATAGCCGCCTGTGCAGCAGCAAGACGAGCAATCGGAACTCTGAATGGTGAACATGATACATAGTCAAGACCAATCTTATGACAGAACTCAACTGATGATGGGTCACCGCCGTGCTCACCGCAGATACCGCAGTGAAGCTCAGGACGAGTGGTTTTACCATTCTTAACAGCTAATTCCATAAGCTGACCAACACCTGTCTGATCAAGCTTAGCAAATGGATCGTTCTCGAAAATCTTTGCATCATAGTAAGCATCTAAGAACTTACCTGCATCATCACGGCTGAAGCCGAATGTCATCTGTGTTAAATCGTTTGTACCGAAGCAGAAGAACTCAGCCTCTGTAGCAATATCAGCAGCAGTAAGAGCGGCACGAGGAATCTCAATCATAGTACCAACTTCGTACTTCATCTCAACACCTGCAGCAGCGATTTCTGCATCAGCAGTTTCAACAACCATAGTCTTAACGTACTTAAGCTCCTTGGTGTCACAAGCAAGAGGAATCATAATCTCAGGAGCAACAGTCCAATCAGGATGAGCCTTCTGTACATTGATAGCTGCACGGATAACAGCCTTTGTCTGCATCTTAGCAATTTCAGGATATGTTACTGCAAGACGTAAGCCACGGTGACCCATCATTGGGTTGAACTCGTGGAGAGATGCAATAAGAGTCTTAATATCTTCAACTGATTTGCCCTGTGCATCAGCAAGCTTCTTGATATCCTCTTCGTCTGTAGGAACAAACTCATGGAGAGGTGGGTCTAAGAAACGGATTGTTACAGGACAGCCTTCAAGTGCCTCATAAAGAGCCTCAAAGTCACTCTGCTGATAAGGAAGAATCTTCTCAAGAGCAGCTTCTCTTTCTTCAACAGTATCTGAGCAAATCATTTCACGGAATGCAGCAATTCTGTCCTCCTCGAAGAACATATGCTCTGTACGGCAAAGACCGATACCTTCTGCACCGAGCTCTCTTGCCTTCTTAGCATCAGCAGGAGTATCAGCGTTTGTACGAACCTTGAGTACTCTGAACTCATCAGCCCAGCCCATGATTCTGCCGAATGTACCTGCGATAGTAGCGTCAACAGTAGGAATTACACCGTCATAGATGTTACCTGTTGAACCGTCGATTGAAATATAGTCACCCTCGTGGTATTCCTTACCTGCAAGAGTAAATTTCTTGTTTTCTTCATCCATAGCGATGTCGCCGCAGCCTGATACACAGCAAGTACCCATACCACGAGCAACTACGGCAGCGTGTGATGTCATACCGCCGCGAACTGTAAGGATACCCTGAGCAGCCTTCATACCTGTGATATCCTCAGGTGAGGTTTCAAGACGAACAAGAACAACCTTCTCGCCCTTTTCGTTCCAAGCAACTGCATCGTCAGCGGTGAATACAACCTTACCGCAAGCAGCACCGGGAGAAGCACCAAGACCCTTGCCTGCAGGTGTTGCAGCCTTTAATGCAGCAGAGTCAAACTGTGGGTGAAGAAGTGTATCAAGGTTACGAGGATCGATCATAGCAACTGCCTCTTCAGGAGTTCTCATACCCTCATCAACTAAATCACAAGCAATCTGAAGAGCAGCCTGAGCTGTTCTCTTACCGTTACGTGTCTGGAGCATAAAGAGCTTACCATGTTCAACAGTGAACTCCATATCCTGCATATCTCTGTAGTGGTTTTCAAGAGTTTCGCAAACCTTTGAGAACTCAGCGAAAGCCTCAGGGAATTTCTGCTCCATCTCTGAAATGTGCATTGGTGTACGAACACCGGCAACTACGTCCTCGCCCTGTGCGTTTGTTAAGAACTCACCGAACAGACCCTTTTTACCTGTAGCAGGGTCACGTGTGAAAGCAACACCTGTACCGCAATCGTCACCCATATTACCGAAAGCCATTGACTGAACGTTAACAGCAGTACCCCATGAATAAGGAATATCGTTGTCACGACGGTATACGTTTGCACGCGGGTTGTCCCATGAACGGAATACAGCCATAACAGCACCCATTAACTGTTCCTTAGGATCAGTTGGGAAGTCGTCACCGATCTTCTCTTTGTACTCAGCCTTGAACTGAGTAGCAAGCTCTTTAAGGTCATCAGCATCAAGATCAACGTCCTGAGTAACGCCCTTCTTCTCTTTCATTTTGTCGATAAGCTCTTCAAAATATTTCTTACCAACTTCCATAACTACGTCAGAATACATCTGGATGAATCTTCTGTAGCAGTCCCAAGCCCATCTTGGATTGCCTGATTTCTCAGCAATAGCGTTAACTACGTCCTCGTTAAGACCTAAGTTAAGGATTGTGTCCATCATACCGGGCATTGAAGCTCTGGCACCTGAACGAACAGATACAAGAAGAGGATTTTCCTTGTCACCGAACTTTTTGCCGGTAATCTCTTCCATTTTAACAATGTACTCATTGATTTCAGCCATAATGCCGTCGTTGATTTCACGACCGTCTTCATAATACTGAGTACAAGCTTCAGTAGAAATTGTGAAACCCTGTGGAACAGGCAGACCAATGTTTGTCATCTCAGCAAGGTTTGCACCCTTACCGCCGAGAAGTTCTCTCATGTCAGCATTACCCTCTGAAAAAAGGTAACAATACTTTTTTGCCATTTGAGAAATACCTCCTAATAAAAATTTACAAATTAATTATTTGTACCTTAATGCCGAAGACAAATGGCTATTTGCACTACGGCACAGTACAGTGCAGTAGAATTATACCATAATAAGAAAGAAATTACAAACTTTTTTTATATTTTTTTATATTTAGTATTATTTATCTTGAAAATTTTATTTTTTTGTTGCATAATTAGTTAATAAATACATTAATTCGGAGTTTA
>VSOH01000115.1 GCA_009774735.1 Clostridiales bacterium | reverse complement strand
CATATTTCCTGAGCTGCTGCCGCCTGCCAGACAAGCATAGAAAGACCATTGGAATATTTTATTCCGCCCTCCTTCGCATATCTTATAAGCTTTGTTTCAAGAGGATTGTAAACAGCATCAAACACGGCCTTGGTCTTCTGCACCTTTTCTTTAGGCAAAACACAGTTATTTGTATCAGGATGCATACCGACAGGAGTTCCGTTAATAATAAGGTCAAACTCACCATCAGCCTTATCAAGAGTTATAAGCTGTGCCGTTTTGCCGAGCTTGCTCTCAATCTCATGAACAAGCCTTCTGCCGCCTTCAAGGCTGCCGTCACGCACTGCTATTGTTAAATCAGCACCGGCAAGAACAGTTTCAAAAGCAAACATCCTCGAAACGCCGCCGCAGCCGCAAACCAAAACTTTGCCGCTGAGAGTAATATCTGCCATATCAAGAGCCCTTAGAAATCCGATGCAATCCGTATTATAGCCTGTCAGATTCCCGTCATCATTTTTAACCGTATTGACCGCACCGAAAAGCGCCGCCTTTTCCGACAATTCTTTAAGGTGAGGAATAACACTGATTTTATGCGGTATAGTAACATTAAAACCGTCAAAGCTTTTCATTGCATCGAATTGGGTTTCAAAATATTCCGGATTTATTTCAATCAGTTCATAGCCTGCATAAATATCATTTAGTTTAAAAAGCTCCCTATGAATCAGCGGTGACATTGAATGACCGAGAGGATAGCCGATAAGAGCAAATTTTTTCATTTTTTTACCTCTTTTGTAATTTATTTGTTGACAATTTAAGGATAATTATATAATATGATAATAACATAACCAATCAATATTAACAACAATTTTTTGAGGTGACATTAGTATGATATTTGATAAGATTAAGGAAATACTTGCCGATCAGCTTGATATTGAAGAGAATGCCATAACTCCCGACAGCCTGCTTGTTGAGGATTTGGGAGCAGACAGTCTTGATGCAATAGATATTGTAATGTCAGTTGAAGATGAATTCGGCATTGAGGTTCCTGATGAAATAATTGAAAAAATTGAAAGTGTAAGTGATATTATCACATTTGTTGAAAACAATGCTTAAGCTTCTGCATTTAATTTATTAATGTTTTATACATTCAACAAATTTTGCATAAATTATAATTAAATTATAGTAATAATATCCATATTTCATTGACTTTAATTTCCAAATAAAGTACAATAAAAGCAGGCATAAATGCCTGCTTTTTGCTTTGCAGTAAACAAAAAACGGGCATACCTATAATAACGAGAGGGGTATCATTATGGCAGAAAAATATATTATGGCACTTGACCAGGGTACAACCTCCTCACGAGCAATTATTTTTAACAAAAAGGGCGAGATTGTTGCAAAGGCTCAGAACGAGTTTCCGCAATACTATCCGCAAAACGGATGGGTTGAGCATGATCCTATGGAAATTCTTTTTTCACAGATCAGTGCAATACTTGCTTGTCTGCGACTTGAAAAGGTTAATCCGAAAGATATTGCAGGTATCGGTATAACCAATCAAAGAGAGACAACAATAGTATGGGAAAAGGAAACAGGCAAGCCGGTTTGCAACGCTATCGTCTGGCAGTGCAGAAGAACTGCTGCATACTGTGAGGAGCTTAAAGCCGAAGGACTAAGCGACTATATCAAGGAAACTACGGGTCTTTTGATTGATGCTTATTTCAGTGCAACAAAAATCAAATGGATTCTTGACAATGTTGAGGGTGCACGTGAAAAGGCTGAAAACGGCGAGCTTCTTTTCGGTACGGTGGACACCTGGCTTATATGGAATTTAACAAACGGCAAGGTTCATGTTACCGATTATTCCAATGCCTGCAGAACAATGCTTTTTGACGTTGACAAGCTGCAGTGGGACCCTTTCCTTTGCGAAAAGCTCGGTATACCTATGAGTATGCTGCCGGAGGTCAAGCCCTCAAGCTGTATTTACGGCGAGGTTGCAAAAATTACGGGTATTGAAGATATTGCCGGTGTGCCGATTGCAGGTGCTATCGGTGACCAGCCGGGTGCTTTATTCGGTCAGGGCTGCTTTGAGGTAGGTCAGGCGAAAAACACTTATGGCACCGGCTGCTTTTTGCTGATGAACACAGGTGAAAAACGAGTTAACAGCCGTTCCAACCTGCTGTCAGGCATTGCCTGGGGTATTGGCGACAAAATCACCTACTCGCTTGAAGGCTCTGCTTTCAATGCAGGCTCTGTTATAAAATGGCTGAGAGATGAGGTTGAACTTATTCACTCAGCACCTGAATGTGACGAACTGGCATCTGAGGTTGAGGATTCAAACGGCTTATACTTTGTGCCTGCTTTTACAGGTCTTGGCGCACCATACTGGGATATGTATGCAAGGGGCATTATGATTGGTCTTACACGCGGTATCAACAGAAAACACATCTGCCGTGCTGTTCTTGAAAGCATAACCTATCAGATGACCGATTTGCTTGAGTCTATGATGAGCGATTCAGACATTCTGATTAAAGACCTCAGAGTTGACGGCGGTGCATCCGTATCAAACATTATGATGCAGATTCAGGCTGATATGACAGGTGTTAAGGTTAACAGACCTAAAAATGTTGAAACAACAGCGTTAGGTGCGGCATACTGTGCAGGTCTTGCAACAGGTGTATGGGAAAGCACAAACGAAATTGAGGCTAACAGAGAGGTTGATAAAATCTTTATCCCTTCTATGGAGGCATCAGCAAGAAACAAAAAATATTCAGACTGGAAGCGTGCTGTTGAACGCTCACGCAACTGGGAAAGATAATTAGATTAAGGAGATTTTCATTATGGGTAAGGTAGTATGTCCCTGGGGATTAATCACAGATTTTGTAACTGACGCTTTTGTCGGCTACGGTATCCCCAGAGAAGATGCAGAAATTTGTACTGATGTTCTGCTTGAGTCTGACAAGCGTGGTATTGAAAGCCACGGCTGCAACAGATTTAAGCCGATTTATCTTGACAGAATCAAGGCAGGTATTCAGAATCCTGTAACAGAATTTGAAATTCTTAAGGAAACCGAAACAACTGCTGTTGTTGACGGCCACAACGGTATGGGTCAGGTTATCAGCTACAAGTCAATGCAGATGGCAATTGACAAGGCTAAAAAGTACGGGCTTGGTATGGTTGCGGTGCGTAACTCCTGCCACTATGGTATTGCAGGCTACTATGCAACACAGGCAACAGAGCAGGGCTGTATCTGCATCACAGGTACAAATGCAAGACCTTCAGTAGCTCCGACATTTGGTGTTGAGGGTATGTTCGGTACAAATCCGCTTACAGTTGGTATTCCGAGTGATGAAAAATTTGACTTTGTACTTGACTGTGCAACATCAATTACACAAAACGGTAAAATTGAATATTACGCAAGAATTAATGAAGATGTTCATCCGGGCACAATCATCGGCTCCGACGGTGAATCTGTTGAGGGTGATGCAGGTGTTGCTCTTAAAAGAATCCGTGAGGGCTCTGCCGCACTTACTGCTCTCGGCGGTATCGGTGAGGCGCTTGGCGGTTATAAGGGCTACGGCTATGCAATGATTATTGAGCTGCTTTCAGCTATTCTTCAGGACGGCAGCTACGGCAAAGACCTTGACGGCAAGGATGAAAACGGCAATATCAGACCCTATCATCTCGGTCACTTCTTTATTGCAATTGACCCAAACCACTTCCTCGGTGAAGAGCTTGTAAGAAGCAAGGCAGGCGAAATTCTTCGCTCAATGCGTGCTTCAAAAAAAGCACCTGATGCTGACAGAATTTTCACCGCCGGTGAAAAGGAATATGATATCTGGCAGAGCAGAAAGGACAGCGGTGTGCCGATTAACGAATCTGTACAGAAAGAAATTCTTGAGGTACGTGACGAGCTTGGTCTTGACTACACCTTCCCCTGGGAGGAAAACTATACCCCTTATCCTGAAAAGGATATTAAATCACATATTGAAAGATATTAAAATAAAAGGGCTCTGCACCCGCAAGTGCAATGCCCTTGATTTATGATATACATATATAGATTAAGGAGAAAACGAAAATGGATTATCGTAAAGAATCATTAAAGCTGCATGGCGAATGGCAGGGCAAGCTTGAGGTAACAGCAAGAGCAAAGGTTAACGACAAGGACAGCCTTTCACTTGCATATACACCGGGTGTTGCTGAACCCTGTGTGGCTATTCAGGCAGATTACAAAAAAAGCTGGGAGCTTACAAGACGCTGGAACTTAGTTGCTGTTATCACAGACGGTACCGCCGTTCTCGGTCTTGGTGACATTGGTCCTGAGGCAGGTATGCCTGTTATGGAGGGCAAGTGCGTATTATTCAAGGAATTCGGTGATGTTGACGCATTCCCTCTTTGTGTACGTACAAAGGATGTTGATGAGTTTGTTGAAACAGTTTATAACATCAGCGGCTCATTCGGCGGTATCAACCTTGAGGATATTGCTGCACCAAGATGCTTTGAAATTGAAGAAAAGCTTAAGGCGAAGTGTGATATTCCGATTTTCCATGATGACCAGCACGGCACAGCAGTTGTTGTTTCTGCTGCACTCATCAACGCAACAAAGCTGACAGGCAAGGCTCTGTCTGACTGCAAGGCTGTTATTAACGGCTCAGGTGCTGCAGGTATTGCTATTGCCAAGCTGCTTATGACTCTCGGTCTTAGGGATGTAATTCTCTGTGACAGAACAGGTGCTATCTATGAGGGCAGAGAAAAGCTCAACGCATCTAAGGAAGCTATTGCAAAGGTAACAAACAGAGAAATGACCAAGGGCAGTCTTGTTGAGGCTGTTAAGGGTACAGATATCTTTATCGGTGTTTCTGCTCCCGGTGTTCTTACACAGGATATGATTAAGACAATGAACGCTGACCCGATTGTGCTTGCAATGGCTAACCCAACGCCTGAAATTATGCCTGATGAGGCTAAGGCTGCAGGCGCTAAGATTGTCGGCACAGGACGTTCCGACTTCCCTAACCAGATTAATAATGTTGTTGCATTCCCGGGTATCTTCCGCGGTGCACTTGACGTAAGAGCAAGCGATATTACAGAGAATATGAAAATAGCAGCAGCCTACGCAATCGCATCACTTGTTGATGATGATAAGCTGACAGAGGACTACATCCTCCCATATGCTTTTGATGAAAGAATTAAGGATACTGTTGCAAAAGCAGTGGCAGATGCTGCAAAAAAAGACGGCGTAGCAAGAATATAATCAAAAAAATCTTTATAAAATCGTAAGGACGGATAGCATCCGCCCTCTGCAATAAAAACACAATATGCCTTTCCGTAAAAAAAAGTACTAACCTGTTACAGGTCAGTACTTTTATTTTTCTCTTTAAGATTATCAACGGCAACCCTTGCAGCTTCAATGACAAATGCTGAAAAAGTACAGTGCTTGCCTTCAATCTCTTTTTCAATATCTGCAATCAAATCATTAGGAAATCGAATACATTTATTAGTAGTTGGATATATAGATGGAATCTCAAATTCTCGCATAATTATCACCTGATATAATAATATACTATTATTAGACTAATGTATATATAAC